>DASTML010000218.1:0-17772 GCA_035714175.1 Bryobacteraceae bacterium
CTGGTTGAACAACATTGACAGGGGCAGTCCGCTCTTTCTCCTTCACCCTGTAGGCGGCGGTGTAAGTTGTTACCGGCATGTGATCGCCTCTACCAAACTCGCCCGTCCCGTGTACGGTATTCAATCCCCGATGTTGTTCGGCGGCGCTGGCCAAGGATCTCTTGAGGAATTGGCCGCTCGCTATATGGCCAAGATTCGCACTATTCAACCTACAGGCCCGTATTCCCTGGCAGGCTGGTCCATCGGTGGCCTGTTGGCGTTTGAGATAGCCAGGCAGTTAGAGGGCGTGGGCGAATGCACAGACCACCTCTTGCTGATTGACAGCTACCCAATGAAGACTTGGCGGCAATACGAGCCTCGCGACCTGAATGACTCTACGGAACTGCTGGCATTCGCGCATGATCTTCTGGGCGGAGACTTCGTGAAGGCGGGCTGTTCTGCGGAATGCAACGATCAGCTAATTGCTGAAATTGCAGAGAAAGGCGGTATAGAAGTAGCCCAGTGCCAGCGACTATTTGATGTCTTTCGGTATCACCTCCGAATTGCACAAAGCTATACGCCAAGGCCGATATCGGGTCCAGTTGTTGTTCTGCAGGCGAGCGAGTCGCTGTTAGATGCCGAGGCGGCATGGTCCGCAGCGGTCAGTGGAGGCGTTCGGGTGCGCCGGATCGAATCGGAGCACTACACAATATTGAATGCCGACAACGCGCCAGCGGTTGCAGCCGTCCTGGAAGCGGAGTTTACTGCCGTGCATTCGGAGTTGGAGTTAGCGGCACGAGAACAATATTTGCTGGCGTTGGGCGTGGAGGGCGGCGGCTAGCTTGAAAACAAAAGTGGTAGGCTTTGCAACCCGCGCTGGTTTGTTCGGTCGACCCACCAGCGCGGTTCGCCCGCTAATTCTATGTGGGAGAATCGCGCAAGCAGAGCGGAGAACCCCGCTTGCGCTTCGAGTCTCGCCAAGGCGGCGCCAATGCAGACATGTGCGCCGCCGCCGAAAATCGAGTGCTGATTGGGTTGCCGGGCAATATCGAATACGTCAGGATCGCCGAAGCGTGCTGGATCCCGGTTGAATGCGCCTACGAGCCCGATAACGAGTGATCCTGCCGGGATGAGCATTCCACCGCACGGATAGTCCTGGACCGCTACCCGGAGAATGAAATTGATGCCTGGCTCGTAACGCAACATTTCTTCAATAGCAGTGCGAAGCAACTCCGGATTGGCTCGGAGCCGCTCCATCTGCTGGGGATGCTGGAGGAGGGCCAATAGGCCGTTTCCAAACAGCGTAACGGTCGTTTCGTTACCTGAGATGAGCCCGATCAGATTGTTGATGGCCTCTTCTTGATCCAGAATGCCTTCTCGCATGGCGGCGATGGTCATTCCTATTAGGCCGTCGCCTGGATCGTCTTTGCGCGCAAGCAAGAAGTCACCCATATACGCCTTGAATTCCAGCAACGCGGAGTGTGCCTCTTGCTTCTGATCCGGCGACATGAGGATATCTCCGATTTTGAGCAGGGCTCCGTTCCAACGTGCGATTTGTTCGTCCATTGACAACGGAATTTCAAAGAGCCTGCAGGAGATTCGGCGCGGAAGTACATTGGCAAAAGCGGTCATGAAGTCAACGGGATTTCCAGCCGGGATCGCTTCCAGCAGGGCAGTGCACTCGGATTCAACCATGGGCAGAACCGCGCCAATGTGGGCTGTGCGAAATGCCTTTTCGTAGACTGTACGCATTCTGCGATGGTCCGGCGGGTTCGCGTTGACCATTTGCCGTTGAAACTCATCAAAAAGCTGGTAACTGATAGGATCTCTCTGCTTGTTTGCGGGAGTACTCCATCCATTGGTCCAAACGCGCGTATCGCGTCCCATTTCGGAGGCCCTCGCCAACTGTCCGAACTCCTGATAACCAAGGACGAAATAGATGTCGGAAGCCGGATCGTAATGCACAGGAGCAATCTCCCGGATTCGGCGAAGTTCCGGATAAGGATTGCAAAGGTACTCTGGATTGGTCAGCATCCGCCACCAGTTGATGCCGTCGGCAAGTGGGTTTGTGGCGGTCGTTGTTGTTTCCATACTTTCGGCCATCGTGAGTTACCTCGGAGTTCGTGAAGGGCGGACAGGCGGCATCCTTCAATTTCTGCTGCCAAATAGGACGGGCAAGTGGTGTAGGCCACGCTGGTCGCTGCGTTCTACCCACCACGTTGGCTCGCCCACTAGTTCCAGAGCTGGAAACCGGTCCATCAATGCAGTGAAGGCTGCTTCAGCCGTCATACGGACAACGGCTTTGCCCAGGCAGATATGGGGCCCCGCCCCGAATACAAAATGCGGATTCGGATGCCTGGCGATATCGAAGCTGTCCGGATTAGCAAAACAAGTGGGATCCCTGTGAATGGCTCCTACTAGTCCAATCGCCAATGCGCCTGCGGGAATCCGGATGCCTTCTATCGGAAAGTCTCGGATGGCGGCACGCAAGATCATGCTGCTGCCTGGTTCGTAGCGCAACATCTCTTCAATAGCGCTGGGAAGAAGCGTACGGTCATTGCGTAGCTTCATGAATGTTTCGGGGTGGCGCAAAAGCGTGAACAAGCCGTTTCCGAGCAAGGTGAGAGTCGCTGTTCCGCCGGCGATGAGGGTCACCAGGTTGTTCAGGCTTTCTTCCTCGTCCATGATGCCTTCTGCCGAGGCCGCGATAGCAATTGCCAGAAAGCCCTCTTCCGGCAGGCGCCGGAAATCGGCTAAGTGCCTCCGCAAATACTCCTTGAACTCGCGCAGCGCTTTGTGCGCCTGTTGCTTCTGCTCTGGAGTCATGATGACATTGCCGATCAAGCTGAGCGCCGCGACCCATTGCGCCAGTTGATCGTCCATGTCCGGCGCCATATGAAACATGTTCCTTGTGACGCGGCGAGGTAAAAGATTTGCAAAAGCAGTCATGAAATCGGCGGATTCGCCATGCTGAATCCCATCCAGTAGCAAATGAGACTCGGCCGCAATCATGGCGGCGAAACGAGCCAGGTACGCCGGGCGGAATGCCGACTCGTATACGGCTCGCATTCTCCGGTGATCCGGTGGATTGGCGTTGGTCATCTGGGGCTGGAACTCACGGAAGAGTTCGTAGCCCAACGGATCTTTTTCTTTGTTCTCGCTGCTATGCCAGCCGGTGGCCCACAAACGTGTATCTCTGCCCATTTCCGGCGCCCTGGCCACGAGTCCAAACTCCCTGTGACCCAAAATAAAATAGATGCCGGTGACTGGGTCATAATGGATCGGAGCTAGTTCCCGAATCCTTTTCAATTCCGGATAGGGATCGCGCAAATAGGCGGGATCACGCAACAGCGTCCACCAGTCGACTCCAAAGTCGAGTTCCAGCGGAGTGGCAGGAGGCATCAAGCAGGGCTCAATTGTAACGGGAGGGAGACCAGTCCACGCTGATCGCTGCGGTCAACCCACCATTCCGGCTTGCCAGCCAGTTCGATCGCGGGGAAACGGTCCATCAGTTGGGTAAAGGCGACCTGTGCCGTCATCCGGGCCAGCGCCTTCCCGATGCAAATATGAGGTCCTCCGCCGAAGACAAAATGGAAATTGGGTTGCCTCGTAATGTCAAAAAGATTGGGATTTTCAAATGCCGCGGGATCCCGGTTGATGGCGCCCACGAGCCCGATCGCCAGGGTTCCGGCGGGGAAGTAAACGTCGCCGCACTGAAAATCATTGATTGCAGCGCGCGGAATAATGCTGCTTCCCGGTTCATATCGAAGCATCTCTTCAATGGCGCTGTTGAGCAGGGTCCGGTTGGCACGTAGCAATTCAAACTGATCCGGATTTTGAAGGAGCGCTAACATTCCATTGCCAAGTAGCGTTAATGTCGTTCTGCTTCCGGAGATCAGCATCACCACATTGTTTAAGGTTTCTTCTTCGTCCATCGCGCTTTCCGTAAACGCTGCGATAGACATCCCGATGAATCCCTCCCCCGGATCTCCTTGCCGTGAGGCAAGATGCTTTTTCACATAGGCCTTAAACTCGTGCTGGGCGACGTGCGCTTCCTGCTTCTGCTCCGGCGTCATAATAATGTTTCCGATCCAGCTGAGTGCGGCGATCCACTTCCCAAGCTGGTCATCCATCTCCGGAGAGATTTCGAAAAGATTGCGCGAAACGCGATGCGGCAGCAGGTTGGCGAAAGACGTCATGAAGTCGATCGGTGTGTCTGCGGGAATTTCATCAAGCAGTTGCCGGCACTCCCTTTCGATCATGGGAAGAAATTGCGCCATGTTGGCCGGCCGGAATGCCTTTTCGTAGATTCCCCGCATGCGTCGATGATCAGGCGGGTTGACATTGATCATCTGCGGCTGGAATTCCCGGAATAGCTCATAGGCGGCCGGGTCGCGCTGCTTGTTCTCCGGGCTGCTCCAACTATTTGTCCACAGCCGGATGTCGCGTCCCATCTCTTTTGATCGTGCCATCTGCCCGAACTCCCGGTGCCCGAGCACAAAATAGATCCCTGTTTCCGCATCAAAATGAATAGGAGAAAGATCTCGAATTCGACTCAATTCTGGATATGGATTGCGCAGAAAAGAAGGGTCGGTCAGCAAGGACCACCATTCGATGCCAAATGAGGTCGGCCGTGAAAGCGTAGCCGCCAAGCCCACTATTTCTCCTGTTGCAGGAAGCGTTTCCTGGCTATCGGACATGGTGAATTAGCCTCCAAGGTGGCGCGGAGCCGTACAAGGGATTAGGTTCATATTTTATGGGTGCTATGCGCTGCGGTCAAGTAAACGCGTGCGTAAATAGTGATAAAAAATGAACAATGAACCATAAAAAGAACCACAATAGCAGCCGTCAATTCCAGTAGCCGCATTTGTGTTTCAGATCAAATGAGGCGCCGGAAGATGCTTGGGGACGCGGGGCAGTCAGCATTTGTATATTGCCCGACGCCGCTGGCCGCCAAATCGGGATTCCCCGATGGTTGGGAATGCCGTGCTGTGCGAAGGCAGTCCAATATTGGCGCATTGCCAGAGAAAGTGCTCGGCTGCTGGGCGGAAGCGTTGCTGGGGCGCCGTCAAGTATAGGCCCCATATAGGTTACGCCAAACAAATACTTTAGCTCCGTGCCATGCGTAGGACCTAGGGGCGCTGTTCCGTCCGCATCGTCGTTGAATTCGTACTCAAATGTCGGTACGAAACGTGAGAACCACCGTTCCAGCCTCCGGTCTGTGCAGTCGAAGTTGGCATCCCCATATGCCGCGGCGGCCCCGTCTGCCGGTGTGGCATAGTCCTTAAGCGGATAGGCCAGCAGGACTCCGGGCGTTGGGCGGTTCGCCGCTTTCGCATATCCGGCCAGTGTTCCCGGATATTCAGCGGCCGTCAGGGTTGGCGAAACGAACAGTCGTCCTTCTTGTCCGTTGTTGCCAAAAAGGATCGGGACACGGTGAAATCGTCCTTCCGGGAAAGCGGTGCTTTGCGAGGCCGGCAGGATGTTGCCGTCCACGGTGGCAAGCGCATAGGAAACAAAGCGGCCCACGGGATTTCCCTGTCGCGTTAGGACTTCATCTGTTGTTTTGCTGCGTAGGCACGCCGCCGTCTGGTCTGTACATCCCAATATCCTCCCGAACTGTAGCCCCTGTTTTTCGGATGCCTGTAGGTTTTGTGTGCTGAGCTGAAAGGAGCCGCTCTCCACAATCACCTTCTGAAACAGCCCCGCGGCCGCGGGCGAAATTAACTGATTCAATACGTTCATGCCTCCAGAGGATTCGCCGAATAAGGTGATATCCCCGGCGTCGCCCCCAAACGAGACGATATTCTCGCGTACCCAATGCAGCGCCATTTGTTGGTCTGCCAATCCGTAGTTGCCTGTTGTTCCGGATTCCGCCATTAGTGCCGGATGTGCCAGAAATCCAAGGGCTCCCAGACGGTAGTTAAGCGTCACAACGATGACGCCGCCCGCCGCTACCAGAGGCGTTGGGTCGTAAAAGCTTCCAGCGCCCGTCGTATTGGTGCCTCCGTGGACCCACACCATTACTTTCCGTCCCTTCCGGAACGGGAAGGGCGCGTATACATTGAGGTACAGACAGTCTTCCGAAGTCGTAGGGATTGTCCATCCCGTATTGGGCTGTGGGCAGATAGGCCCAAATTGAGTAGTGTCCCGTACTCCCTCCCATAAAAGGGCGGGCCGGGGAAGTCGCCAACGTAGTTCGCCTACAGGCGGCGCGGCATACGGAATCCCCAGAAACTGTGCAACGGAATTGCCTGTTGCGCCTCGCACAACCCCTTTGGCTGTTTTCACCGATACAGACGTTGGAAATTCCGGCTGTTGGGCATGCGTCCACGGATTGTGGATGGCGGTGAGTACGAAACTGATCAGGAGACTGCGTCTAAGTCGCACGTCTTGTCGAACCTCCCGGCGGACTTCTCATTCAAATCCGGGCCGCATCATTCTATCGGCTACGGGTCAGTTCACTATTGAGCGGCTGTCGTTCGCTTGGCGTAAATGTGGAACACGGAGGCGCCGCCCTGGGCCATCGGATGGTCGCCGATCGTTATTTCGAAACCGCGCCGGTGAAGATCTTCCGCGATATGTTCCATCTCCTCGCGGCCAAGGTGTACCTCAACCAGAAGTTGACGGATCTTACCCCAATCTTCTTCACGGATCCCGGCCAATACCTCTTTTTCATTGCCCTCGGTGTCAATCTTCAATAGATCGATCCAGTCAATCCCCAAAGCGGCGACCTGATTGGAAAAGGTATCGATGGTGGCGTCAACCTTTTCTACGCGAAAGAGCCTTTCCGCGAAATCAGTCTCTTCCCGAAGGTCAGTCACTCCGGTCTTATCAAGAATTCGCTCCATCGCCTCGCCGGGCTGTTGATTGAAAAGCAGCTTTCGAATGCCTCCGGCCAGTTCGTTTCCCGTAGCGCTATTGCAGGTGGAGAGGGCCGTGATGGCAGGGTAGTAATCGAATTCCGCGGTTCCAGGCGCAGCGCCAAGGCCGATGCGGAAGGCCTGTGCGGAGGGCGCAAACTCGGAAACATTTCGTTCTAGCGCTGCGAAAGCTGCTGGCATGGGTTCAAACGCGAATATCTTCGCGTTTGGGCATACGTCAGCGATTCGTAGGGAGAACAGCCCGATATTTGCCCCAACGTCAACAAACACGCCGTCTGAAGGCATACGGAGACCGTGAGCGGTCAAGTCTTCGCCGAAAATCTCATGAGCTGAGAAATCGACCTCATAAGAATTTACGCAATAAACAGTTCTTCCATCTGGCAATAAAGCGTTGGAAAGTTCCATAAGGCGTATCAAATTGTAGCAGCAAACGCCGCAAATGACGCGAGGTAGACGAGCCCGCATTTCCGCCGGTGGAACTGCAGTACCATCGAAAATACCAGCGTGGGCCACATCCACGGCATGGAAGAGCGGATAGGGGAAGTTTGTGAACCGTGAGCGAATTATAGGTGAAATAGTCAAAAATGCGCGGGTTGTTGTTCCAGCGCTGGAGAGTACGGCCATCAACCCGGAGTTGTCCTTGGGGACCCTCGGTCTCGATTCCGTTGAGCGGCATGAAGTACTCATACTCACGTTGGAAGCCATTGGCCTCGACGTACCGCTCGTTGCCTTGCATGGACCTCGCAATATTGGGGAGCTTGCCGAACTGCTTCATGCCAAACTTCTTGCTTGAACGATCCACTCCGGTTGCTACCGGTCTTGGTGTCGCTACCGCCTTCGGATTCGGTGTTGACTCGTTTCGCACCGCGCTGTACTCTCCTTCTCCCATCTTCAAAACGATGCAACGGCCAGGACGCCAATTGCCCGGAGGTAGGTCGGCGTTCGTGGGCGCGGAAATTCCGGAAGTACGAGATCCGCTGCCGCCCCGTATCTCGCGAACGACAGGCCTCACGGGCCGGGTCACAGTGGCTGTTGTCCAGGAAGCCTGGCGGGATGCCGGGCTGGATGACGTGGACCCGGATCAGATTGGCCTGATCATCGGCGGATCCAATGTGCAGACGCGTGAGCAATTGCTTCTGCAAGACGTACAGACGGAAAAACTGCGATTCCTGTCTCCGCAATTGGGCTACCGATTTATGGATACAGACCTCTGCGGACTCTGCACCTCTGTGTTCCCCATACGTGGCTTTGCTTATGCGGTTGGAGCAGCTTCTGCGAGCGGGTTGTTGGCTATCCAACACGCGGCTGCGGCAGTTCAGGTTGGGCGGGTCCAGGCGTGTATTGCAGTGGGCGCGCTGCAGGATCTTTCTTACGTCGAGCTTCAGGCGTTGCGGTCGCTAGGGGCGATGGGATCGGATCGCTTCGCGGAAATGCCGGATCAGGCGTGCCGTCCCTTTGACCGGGATCGCGATGGGTTCATTTTCGGCGAGTGTTCGGCTGCGATTGTCTTTCGACGCTTGGACCAAGTGAATCGGTCCGCAGGAATCTACGGCGCTATTACCGGGTCCGCCCATGTCGCGGACGGCAACCGTGGACCCGAGCCATCTCTTTCCGGAGAAGTGCGTGCTATCCGGCGGGCAATTGGACAGGCCGGACTTCGGCCGGAAGATGTCGACTATGTCAATGCGCACGGAACAGGCTCGCCTGCGGGCGATGATACAGAGGTGGCCGCTTTTCGTGAGTCTGGACTTGTCAATGCTCGAATCAATGCGACTAAATCAATAGTTGGGCACGGTCTCAGCGCTGCGGGGGCAGTGGAACTGGCGGCGGTCTTTCTGCAGATGCGCGACCAGCGCCTTCATGCCACGCGGAATCTGGACCACCCAATTGCGCCGGAGCTGTTGTGGATGGGCCGTGAGCCCGAGTCAGTTGGGTTCCGCAACGCCCTCAAAGTTTCCTTTGGTTTTGGCGGCATCGATACGGCAGTCGTAGTCCAGCCAGTGCAAGGCCGGTAGCCTTCCTAGAGTGCCATTAGATGCCGCCGGATTGCCGCCAGGAACTGAGCCCGTTGCTCCTGCAAGAAGAAGTGCCCGCCTGGCATCATCTCCAGCAGGAAGGACGCGCTTGTTTGTACCCGCCAGGCCGCCAGGTCGCCAACTTCTACGCTGGGATCATCCAATCCGCCTAGCGCAACAATAGGTATTTCCAGCGGCAGGCCTTCCTGGTACTGATAGGTTTCGTTGAGTCTCATGTCCGCCCGAAGCGGAGGAAGGTAGAGGCGAAGGAGTTCTGGATCCTCCAGGACGATTTTCGGTATGCCCTGATATCGTTGCGCGAGCGCTTCCAGGAACTCGCGGTCCGGCAGTGTATGCAATGGGCTTCTCTTCAATGCCATCTGCGGTGCGCCGCGCCCAGCCGCAAAGAATAAGCGAGGTAACGCCGCACGTCGCCGCCGCAACTCCCGGATGAATTCGAATGCCAATAGCGACCCCAAACTATAGCCGAGAATGGCATACGGCTTTTCATGTAAATGTGGAGCGATTTCGTCGGCCAACTCAAGGACCATCTCACGAATGGATGCCGCCGATGGTTCCTTCCAGCGCGACTCGCGACCCGGAGGCCGTATTGCCCAAAGCTCAGTTGCCCCCGCTAGCGGCTTGGCGAAGGGAACGAATACGCCCGCACCGCCTCCCGCGTATGGCAGGCAAAGCAGCCGGCTGTTCTCATAGGAAGGCTGGCCCGAGGTCCAGACCCAAGGGCTGTTGTGGATCTCTTGCTGCTGTCCGGGGGCGATCGGTTTCTTATAATAATCCGGAAACAAGCCCCTAATGTCTCATATATTTGCTGTTGGAAAGAGGATGCTTCCCACGAACGAGGTCCATGTGCACTGGATAGATGACAGAACCTCTGCCGATACCTCGGAATCGCTGTATCCGCTCTCTCCCGGGGAGCGGACTCGCTACGAAAGATTCGTGTTTGCAAGGGACAAAGCGCTGTTCCTGCGGGCCCACACGTTGAAAAGGGTGGTTCTGGCGAGCTATGTGGGCGGGGATCCGAAAGATTTGATATTCGAGCAAAACGCGTTCGGGAAGCCCTTCTTACGTCCTATCGCGGGACAGCTATGTCCAAGATTCAACCTGTCGCATACGCATGGGATGATTGCTCTCGCAGTCACGCAAGAAACAGAAATTGGCGTGGATGTGGAGGATGCGGATCGCGCGGGAAAGTGGCAGGATCTGATTGACGTTGTATTGACGCCAACGGAGCAGTCCGAACTGTGGGCATGTCCAGAGCCCGGGCGGGGACAACGCTTTTACGAGTTGTGGACGCTCAAGGAGGCCTATGTGAAAGCCCGAGGGATGGGACTTACCTTGCCGCTACAGGGGTTTTCCATTTCTATTCGGCCGGGCCAAGCGCCTACGATCGAATTCACACAACAGTTCCCCGATGACGCCGCACTCTGGCGATTCGCATGTTTCCCAATCGGGTCGTTTCGTTTGTCGGTAGCGATTCGGGCGAGTCAGCCATGGACAATCAGATTTTTCCCGGAACTGGACTAAATCCCTGTACCTTCGGTCGCCCGTCAAAATTCCGGCGTGTCCTCAATGTACTGTGACCTCAGGCCGGCCTCTGGCGATGACCGTGACTTGAACGTCCGTTGCCATTTGGATTACTTCCATTGCCACAGGCTTTTTCCCAAAAGGCGATAAGCGCGTTAGCCGAGGCTGTGCCAGCATGATCTGCGTGACGCCATTTGTCTTGGCAAAAGCTACGATTTGTTCGGCCACTTCGCTGCTTTCCAATATGCGCGTGGGAATTTGCAGGCCTCGGGCAAACTCAACATGCCTGCGGAGAATTGCGCGAGACGCTTCGGATAGTACGTTCCATCCTCCTTCCGGCAGTACCAGGAGAGCCAGGCAATCTCCTTGCAGATAGTCCGCTACCCGTCGCCCGCGCCGGATGACGGCGGCCGTTTCGGGAACATCGGAAAGATGGATCAGAATGGTCTCTGGTGGCCCAGGGAAAGGATGGATGGCCGCGGTCGGTGGCGTCATATCCTGCGATTGGCGCATCTCCAATTCATGTGCGGTCTGCCGCAGTGCTAATTCGCGCAAGGCCGCGAGCGTCCCCTCTTTGAAGAAGTTTTCTCGCGCTTTCCCTGCCTTCTCCGGAGAATAGATTACCCCTCGATCAAGCCTATTGAGCAGGGCTCCGGGAGTGAGGTCGGCAAACACCACGATGTCGGCCCGTTTCACTACCCAGTCGGGAATCGTTTCCCGGACACCGATGCCTGTAATCATACGGACTTGATCATTCAAACTCTCCAAATGCTGAATGTTCATCGTCGTGATGACATCGATTCCTGCTTCCAACAGGACGATAACGTCTTCCCATCGTTTTGCCCGGCCCGATCCGGGCACGTTTGTATGCGGGAATTCGTCGACCAAGCAGATCTCCGGCCGGCGCTGCAAGATCGCATCCACATCCATTTCTTCAAAAAGATGCCCTCGATAGGCGATTTTCCGCCGGGGTATCGTCTCCAGTCCTACCGCCCGCGCAATCGTGTCCTTTCGGCTGTGAGGCTCAAAGTAGCCCAAAACGACATCATGCCCATCGGCAGATAACTGCTGTCCCTCCGTCAACATCTGGTACGTTTTGCCGACTCCTGCCGCGTACCCTAGCACTATCTTCAGATGTCCGTCTCGAACTCTCATGGCACGGCGCCTCCCTGAGGAAAGATGCGGATATCTATTCCCTCTGCGGCAAGCAGCAGTCGCTCCACCGGGTTGGCTACTAACCGCGCGCGCCACCCGGATCGCTGGCTATGTCCCACAAAAATCTGCGTGACGCCGCGTTCACGTGCGCACTGCAGGATTGCTTCCACGGGATCCGTCCCGTGAAGAAGAACAATCTCCGCGCCCGTCTCGCGCGCCCGGTCCAGATTGCGGCGGAGTTGCGCCTCGTCCGATGGCGTCGGCATCCCTTGCTCGACATAGGCGACATAGAGTGCGCCGTGAAAACGCTCCGCCTGTCTCTTTCCCCGTGTAATCATCAGTTCGGCGTTTGACCGCGGCGTGATGCAGACCAGAATCCTTTCCTGTGCGCCGGCGCCTACTCCAAGCCCATTCCGGCGTAAGTACCTACACAGTTGCGCATCCACGACCTCCGCCGCAAAAACCAGCGCGATCTGGCGGAGTTCGGAGAAGTGTCCTTCGGTTTCTGGCGCGTCGACCACTTCGATATCGTCCGCTTGCAACAGGAACTGTTGCGGTACCGACACCTCCGGCCGCCGGCCCCGGATCGTCGCAACTTCGTCCTGCTTTTCACATATGTAGTGCAGGTTGATGGTCGTGATTACTGAAACTCCCGCAATAAGGATGTCTTCCACGTCCTGCCAGCGTTCCTGCCGCACGCTGCCCGGCGGGTTCCGGAACGCGAGACCATCCACCAGGCAGATCGCGGGCCTGCGGGTGAGAATCGCGGCAACGTCCATGCAGTAGCTGTCTCCCATCGCAAGCAGGGGGATCTCTTCGAGACAGCCGCGCAACGGCAGTGCGTCTTGCGGCAGTTCCGGTTGACTCGCCCCGATCACCACATCTTGCCCACGTTCCTTCCGTCGCCGGCCCTCATCCAACATACGCATCGTTTTCCCGACGCCTGGCGCATACCCAAGAAAAACTTTCAGCCGGCCGCGAGAACCGTATCTCTCCTCGGCCTCCACGCGTTGCAACAGCTCTTCCGGGTTTGGCCTACCTCGTTCCGCCACGAGCTTCACTGCTCCTTTTCCGCTACGGTATCCACGCTCCAACGCCCCTGTTTCCATGACACTTCGCACACATAGTTAACACGCTCGGAAACCCGCATGCCCGGCAGGCGCTGGGTCGCCTCCACGCGGGCCCGCCCGGAACCTTCGAATTCCACAACGTCAACGGCTATCTCCGACGGCAACGCGTTTTCGCGTTGCGACAGCTCCGCCACAACCACCGCGCCGACAATCTGCGCCTCGCGTGGTGGCATACAACTTCCCAGCGACAGTAGCAACGCTAGCCCAAGTAGCCGCCTGTGCCAGCCAAACATTTTGACTCACCTCGCTTCCTGTTTCTCTAATTGGCTATCTAACGCCAGGTTCAGCCGCAACACATTTACGCGCGGTTCCCCAAGCAGCCCGAAGTCTCTTTCCTCTACGAAACGCTGTGCAAAATGCCGCAGCCGTTCCGTATCGATTCCCCGGGCTGCCGCCACTCGCTGCATCTGCGCTTCCATTGATTCCGGGCTGATATGTGGGTCCAGGCCGCTCGCACTCGCCGTGGCCATGTCGGATGGCCACGGCCTCGTATAAGCCGGATTCTCCTCATGCAGTTTGGCAGTCGTAGCCCGCACTCGGTCTACTAGCCTCCGGCTAACCGGTCCGAGATTGGACCCGCTGGATGCCGCGGCATCGTACCCGGTCGTTCCCGCCGCGGACGGACGCGGATGAAAGTATCGTTCGCTCGTGAAGTCTTGGCCAACGAGTTCCGAACCGCGTACCTGTCCCGCTATTTTGACCAAGCTGCCGTTTGCCTGGAAAGGAAAGAGCGTTTGGCAGGCAATTGTCACTACGGCGGGGTACAACGCGCCGGTAATTGCAGTCAGCAATAAAATCATCCGGAAACCGGGAGATAGTTGAGTAATCATGGATAACCTCCTTCACGCCAATCCCAGGAAATACACCAGCCGATCCAATGCCCAGATGCCTGGGAAAGGAATCAGCACGCCTCCCACGCCGTAGATCAGCAGATTGCGGCGCAACATGTCGCCAGCCGCTTGCGGCCGGTACGCTACCCCGCGTAAGGCAAGTGGGATCAGCGCAATCAAAATAAGAGCATTAAAAATTACAGCCGAAAGGATGGCGCTCTGGGGCGTGCGTAGCCCCATAATGTTCAAGGCGTTCAATGACGGATAGGTCGTCATGAACATGGCCGGAATGATAGCGAAATACTTCGCAACATCGTTGGCGATAGAGAATGTGGTCAATGCTCCCCGCGTGATCAATAGCTGCTTGCCGATTGCGACGACCTCGATTAGCTTCGTCGGGTTCGAGTCCAGGTCCACCATGTTGCCTGCTTCTTTGGCGGCCATCGTTCCGGTGTTCATCGCAAGCCCCACGTCGGCCTGGGCCAAGGCTGGCGCATCGTTCGTGCCGTCGCCGGTCATCGCAACGAGGCGTCCTTCCGCCTGTTCACGGCGTATGTAATTCAATTTATCGGCAGGCGACGCCTGCGCCAGGAAGTGATCCACGCCGGCCTCGGCCGCAATGGCAGCGGCTGTCAAGGGATTGTCGCCCGTGATCATGACAGTTCGTATACCCATGGCTCGCAACTGCCCGAGACGCTCCTTCATGCCTCCCTTGACTACATCTTTCAGGTGGATCAAACCCATCGCCCGCGCTCCGTCCGCTACGGCGAGCGGCGTCCCGCCCTGACGCGATATGCGTTCGGAGAGGTCCAGAAGCTCAGCGGGGACTATTCCGCCCTGCTCTTGCACATATCGTTCAATGGATTGAGTCGCGCCCTTTCGCAATAGACGGCCGTCAATGTTCGCGCCGCTCATCCGCGTAAAGGCGGAAAAGGGGATGAACTCAGCCTCGTGGTTCGCAACCGTCCTTCCTCGTAGCCCATACTTCTCTTTCGCCAGAACTACGACGCTTCGTCCCTCTGGCGTCTCGTCGGCCAAGCTCGAAAGCTGCGCCGCGTCCGCCAACTCGGCGTCTGTTACTCCTGGGACGGGAAGGAATTCCACCGCCTGCCGGTTTCCGATGGTGATGGTCCCTGTCTTATCGAGCAGCAATGTGTTTACGTCGCCCGACGCCTCCACCGCTTTCCCGCTCATTGCCAACACGTTATGTTGCATTACGCGGTCCATGCCCGCAATCCCGATTGCGGAAAGCAGACCGCCGATCGTAGTCGGAATCAGGCAGACGAGCAGCGCGGTTAATACCGTAATTGTCGGCACGGATCCGCTACCCGCCGCTGTCACGCTGTACTGTGCCATCGGGTGTAGCGTCACCACGGCCAGCAGGAAAATCAAAGTCAAACCGGCGATCAGAATATGGAGGGCGATCTCATTGGGTGTCTTTCTCCGCTCCGCCCCCTCAACGAGCGCAATCATTCGGTCTAGAAACGTCTCGCCCGGGTTCGAGGTGATGCGTACCCGGATGTGGTCGGACAATACGCGCGTCCCGCCCGTTACAGCGGAGCGGTCTCCGCCGGACTCACGAATTACCGGAGCGCTTTCTCCTGTGATCACGGACTCATCTACGGTTGCAATGCCTTCAATTACCTCTCCATCGCCCGGGATCACATCGCCAGCGTCGCAAATGACTTCGTCTCCAGCCCGCAACGCTGATGCCGGAATCTCTTCCCACCTTTCGCCATTGGTGATTCTCTTGGCAAATGAATCTGACTTCGTTCGGCGTAAGGCATCGGCTTGCGCCTTGCCGCGCGCTTCCGCCATGGCTTCCGCAAAGTTGGCAAACAGCACCGTGAACCAAAGCCACAGGGCAATTTGGAGGGAAAACCCGATTTCAGTTAGTCCTGCCGCCGCATCGCGAAGTAGGAGCAGCGTCGTGACGGCGGCTCCTGTCTCAACCACAAAGATCACGGGATTCTTCCAAAGCGCCAACGGATTTAACTTCCGGAAAGAATCCTGGCATGCTCGGCGTAGAATCTCTGGGTCGGTGAGCGGCCGCGACTTTGGCAGCGTTCGCGGCGCCGGCGTCGCGGGCGGGGGCGTCGTCTTCGGTTGTTCGGTTACCGGAGTCATAGCTAGAACAGCCTTCCTTCCTGCATCAGGAAATGTTCGACAATCGGGCTAAGGGACAAGGCGGGGAAAAACGTCAATGCGCCCAAAATGAGGATGGTGCCGACAAGTAGGCCGGCAAACAGCGCGCCGTGGGTCGGGAACGTGCCGCTCGTTGCGGGAGCCCGTTTTTTTGCGGCCAGGCTTCCGGCGGCGGCCAGCATGGGGATGATAATCAGGAATCTGCCCAGTAACATGGACAGACCCAGGCTCAGGTTGTACCAGGGCGTGTTGGCGCTTAGTCCGGCGAACGCGCTGCCGTTATTGCCTGTGCCGCTCGCATAGGCGTAGAGGATCTCGGAGAAGCCGTGCGGCCCGCTGTTGTTCAGATTCGCCGTCGCCGCGCCAAACCCGCCGTTCCAGTACCCATCCTTGGCAAAGGATGCGATGCTGCTCACGCCGGCGAATACCAGAATGGCGGCGGAAGTGACGATGAGAGCCATCATCGCCATCTTTACCTCGCGCGACTCAATCTTCTTGCCCAGGTATTCGGGTGTCCGGCCGACCATCAGACCAGCGATGAAGACAGCCAGAATTGCGTACAACAACATTCCGTACAGCCCCGAACCTACGCCGCCGAATACCACCTCTCCGATCTCTATGAAGAAAATCGGGACTAGCCCGCCCAAGGGCGTCAGGCTGTCGTGCATGCCATTTACCGCGCCGCAACTGGCCGCCGTTGTGACGGCGGCAAAGAGTGATGTGGAAGCGATGCCGAATCTTGTCTCTTTGCCTTCCATGTTGCCCCCGCTCTGTGTGGCCGTCGCCGAGGTCGCCACATTGAGTTGCGCGACATTAGGATTTCCCGCTTGTTCGGCCCCATATAAGAAAAAGGCGCCGGCCACGAAAAGCACAGCCATAGCTCCGAAGAGAGCCCAACCCTGCCTGGTGTCCCCGGCCATCTGCCCAAACGTAACGGTGAGGCCCGATGGAATCAGAAAGATCAAAACAATCTGTAGGAAATTCGTCAGCGGTGTCGGATTTTCCAGCGGATGGGCGGAGTTGGCGTTAAAGAAGCCGCCGCCGTTAGTGCCCAACATCTTGATGGCCTCCTGTGACGCCACAGGCCCTTGCGCGATAATCTGTGTCCGGCCCTCCACGGTGACTGCCTGCGTATAGGTGCCCAGGTTCTGAATCACGCCCTGGGAACAGAGAAATAGAGCGCTAACGAGGGCCAACGGCAACAACAGGTACAGAGTAGCCCGCGTCACGTCCACCCAGAAGTTGCCGAGCGTTTCTGATTGCTGCCGCGTGAAGCCCCGGATCACGGCGACGGCAATGGCAACTCCAGCGGCTGCCGATGCGAAATTCTGCACGGTCAAAGCCGCCATCTGCACCAGATAGCTCACTGTAGTCTCGCCGGAGTAGGCTTGCCAGTTGGTGTTTGTCACAAAGCTGACGGCGGTGTTGAACGCGAGGTCCGGTGTCATCGCAGTCGCGCCGGCTGGCGCAGTTGCCGTTCCCATGCCTGCGGGGTTCCAGGGCAGAAAGCCTTGCAGCCGCCCCAAGGCGTAGACAAATAGAAATCCGAATAGGCTGAACGATAACACGCTGCCCGTATAGGTTCGCCAGGTTTGCTCCTCCTGTTCATTCACGCCCGTGAATCGGTAGCAAAACCGCTCTATGGGTTGGAGGATCGGGTGTAGAAACGTGCGTTCTCCCTGGAACAGACGCGCCATATAGATCCCCAACGGTTTGGTCAGGACCGCAATCACGGCAAAGAAGAACAAGAACTGTGCGATGCCATTGCTAGACATAACTCTCCTAAAAGCGCTCTGGCCGCAGTAGCGCATAGATCAGATAGCCGAAGACTAGCGCGGCGGCTAGTCCTGCAAGTGCATAGTCCATGGCGTTATAACCTCTCGCACGCCCGTGCCAGCAGCCAACAGCCCCCGAAGAACAGGAGCGCGATGGAAATGTAGAGTAGATCCAACATGTGAGCTTCTTTCTACTCACGAGCCTACCGGCCTGCCCATAAGGAAGGCATAAGGGCGGTATAAAGATTTCGTAAAGGTCTACCGCGCCGGCGGCACGAACCGGTATCCCACCCTTGGCTCGGTAAGCAAATAGC
>DASTML010000219.1:0-19816 GCA_035714175.1 Bryobacteraceae bacterium
CATGTCGAAGGATGCGGCGCTCCGCCATCGCTTTTTTACGCAGGCTGTCCGCCTTGATCCGAAATACTCCCAGCCGTGTTTTCAACTTGGCCTTCACTACTGGGAAACCGAGGACTATACCCACGCCGTCCAGTGGTTCCAGCGCGTCGCCGTCTATGACCCGCATTACATGGAAGCGACCTATTACGCCGGCATCTGCCGCTACTATTTGGCCGAATATGGGGCCGCCGAAGGCGCTTTCTCCACCGTTGCGGCGTCCGTTCCCCTCAATGAGGTCTTCTGCAACCTCGGCGCCAGCCAACTCCGCCAGGGTAAACTCCCCGCTGCCATCGCCAATTTTGAAAAGGCGCTCGATGGCGATGCCGCCGATCCGGATTTCCATTTCAATCTCGGCTACGCCCTCTGGCACGCCAAACGATTTGATGAAGCGGCGGAACGGTTCCGTGCCGTGCTGGAGCGCATTCCCGATGATCGGGACGCTACCACTCTGCTCGGCTTTTGCCTCAAACGAGAATCGCCCCGCCCCGGCGACCCCAAACAGGAAGGACTCGAACGCGTGAAGGAAGACTACGAAGAAACCGTCTTCCGGCAGCTAAAGTCGATGCTCGAAAAAAAGTGATCCGCCCGTCGTTTCTGCTCCTCCTTGCGCTCCCTGTCGCCGCGCAAACACCGCCTCCTGCTCAACCCCCCGTACCCCCGCCCGCCAAACCGCAACAGCGCATGGGCGCTACCGCCATGCGCAATGAAAATGTGGCCGTCTATCTCATCGATACCAATGCGGCTAAAGAAGCTGCCATTCGTGCCGGTAGCCAGGTCGCTTTGGTCACGGAGGCTGCCGCGGATTCCCATCATTTCGCTGCGGATCAGGGACGCGGTAGCGCCGGCGGCTTCCTCTTCCCTCCGCCAGGACGTCCCAATGCGTGGCATGGTGAGTTCTCCTACCGCCACCAGAACAGCGTCATGAACGCCCGGACCTTTTTCCAGGTTGGCAGTGTGCAGCCCGGCCGGCAGAATGTCTATGGCGGGCGGCTCACCGGCGACCTCGGCAAGGCGGGCTACTTCACGGTAAACGTCGGCCAGCGGAAGGTCCGCGGCATGGTGAACGGCAATGTGCTGGTACCGTTGCTTTCTGAGCGCACCTCCACTTCGCCGGATCCCGCCGTTCGCGCCCTGATCAACCGCTATTTCCAGGCCTATCCCGCGCTTGCGCCCAATCGAACGGATTTTGATATCCGTGCCCTGAATACGAACGCCCCGCAGCGCATCGACGATACGGACTACAACCTCCGTTACGATGCCCCGGTGCGCGGTAAAACGCGTCTCGGGCTTTTCTATTCCCGCAATCATCAAAACATTGACGCCTTCCAACTCGTAGCGGGTCAGAACCCCGATACAGACCTCTCCGCGCAGACCGCCCGTGTCACGCTCACGCGCGGCAATCTGCAACTCACCTCGCAGTTCCAGCGCAACTATTCCCTGCTTGTGTCGGAACCCAACGCCGTCGGTCCACGCATCCGCTTCGGATATCAGATCGAGGAACTCGGCCCGGACTCGGGCTTTCCAGTGGACCGAGTGCAGAACATCTTCCGCAACGGCTTTGCCTATACGCGTTCTCTGGCCGGCGGACGCCACCAGATCTATCTTGGCGGCGATGCCCAACGCACCCAGACCAACGGCATCGAAGCTGCCAATATCCGCGGCTATTACCAGTTCCAGAACAACTTCGGCCGCACCGCCATTGAAAATTTCCGGCTCGGCTTGCCCTCTGTCTACGAGGCCGTTACCGGCAATCTCGCCCGCGGCTTCCGTCAGTCGGCCGGCAATCTGTACTTCGCGGACCGTATCCGGCTAACAACCACTCTGCAGTTGTATGTCGGCCTCCGCTACAGTCCCGAAGGCAGTCCGTACGAAGTAAACAACCAGGGCCGCATCCCTTACCCGTGCGATTGCAACAATTTCGCCCCACGTCTCTCTCTCGCCTGGCGCACCTCGGGCAACTGGACCGTCCGCGCCATGTATGCCCTCAGCTATTCGCCCATCCCCGCCGTCACCTACCAGCAGGTCCGTTCCAACGAGCCGTACGCCAAATACTACACCGTCAACAATCCCTCGCTCATCGACCCTCTCCGCGACGCACAAACCTCCGGCGCCGCCGCTCAATCCGCCTTCACCGTGCTGCCGGACGACCTCCGTACCCCCTATGCGCATCTTTATTCCTTTGTATGGGAACGCCAGTCCGCCGCTCGCGGCATGCTCCGCTTCGGCTACACCGGTAGCCGGTCCATGAAACTGTTGACCGGTATTGTGCTCAATCGCGCCGTGCCCAACCCCGCCTTCCCTTACACTACGGCCACCATCAATGACCGCCGCCCGGACCCTTCCGTCGGGGAACTCCGCACAGTCCAGAACAACGGTATTGCCTATTACGATGGAGCGCAGGTCAGCTACGACCTTCCCAATGGCAAAGGCCTGCAAGCCAACGTCATTTACACCTTCGGCAAAGCCATTGATACAGGCGTCGACTACACAGCCACCGCCGCCAATCGCGACATGCTGAACGGCCGCGCGCAGTCCCAGTTCAGCCAGATCGAAGACCGGAAAGGGTTGTCCAATTTCGATGCCACTCACGCCGTTGCACTGCGTTGGGTCTACGATATTCCCTTCCAAAAGCTCCAGCTCTCCGGAATCTCCACTTTCCGTAGCGGTACCCCGTTTACCTTATACATCGGCTCGGATGCCCCCGGTTTCGGCAACGTCGATGGCTCCGGCGGGGATCGCCCCAATCTGCTGGACCCCTCGCTCATCGGTCGCACCATCGGCCATCCGGATCAGGCGCCTCTGATTCTCTCGCGGGACAAGTTTGCCTATCTCACTCCCACGGAGCAGGCCGGCAGCATCGGCCGCAACATCATGCGGAAGGCGAAAATTGCCAATTGGAACATCGCTTTGCAGCGATCCTGGCGGATTCGCGCCCTGCGCGAGGCAGTGTTCCAACTGCGGGGAGAAGCCTATAACTCATTCAATACGCCGCAGTTCGACGAACCGCAGCGCAACCTTTCTTCGCCCGCTTTCGGAAAAATCACAAATACTTTGAATGATGGGAGGGTATTTCAGCTTGGTTTGCGCGTTATGCTTTAGGGCAGTGTGTCTCTGGACATGCTGTCGCTGAGAGATACTTCATCCTGACGTATAATCGGAAAGTTCATGTTCGAAGCGTACGGTCTATCTGACCCGGGTTGTGTGCGGCCAAATAACGAGGACTACTACCTCCTCGCGCCTTCCCTTGGTCTATTTTTAGTGGCGGATGGCATGGGCGGCGCCCAGGCCGGCGAACATGCGTCTCAACTCGCGGCCGAAACCGTGGGCGAGGTCGTTTGGCGCTCTACGGATCTATCCACGCCGGATGTCCTCATCACGGCATTGCAGGAAGCCAATCGGCGCGTGCTGACGGCCGCCAGCGCGGACACGAACCTGGAAGGTATGGGGACCACGCTCACCGCGGTTCTCGATACCGGCCAGCAGGCCTATGTCGCCAGCGTCGGCGATAGCCGCGCCTATATCTATCACGAAGGCCGCTTGCTGATTATTACCGAGGACCAGACCTGGGTCCAGGAAGTCGGCAAGAAGCTGGGCATTGAAGAGGCGCAGCTGAAGACGCACCCCATGCGCCATGTGCTTACCATGGCCATCGGCGTCAGCGACCAGTTGCGGATCAATTCCTACGTGGTCGACCTCAACGACGGCATGCAGTTCCTGCTTTGCAGTGACGGATTGCATGGCGTGGTGGGCGACGAGGGCATTGCGGAAATTTTTGCGAACAACGATAATCTGGAAGTGAAGGGGCGTAATCTCATCGAACGTGCCCGCGCTGCCGGTGGCCCGGATAACATTACCGCCGTGCTGCTGCGGGTGGTCGGTTCCCCCGGACAATTACAGGAGCCTGTCGAACAGACACAGTAGTTCATGCATCTCCGGCGCCGTGCCGTGGCCTCCCTGCTATCGTTGGGCCTCGCGGTACAAGTCGCCTACTCCGCTCCGCCGGTACCCGCGGACGGAGGGCAAGTGCAAACCGAGTCTGCTCCTGCTCTTCTTCGCATCCGTGTGCTGGAAGGGGAAGGGTCCATCCACACGGCAGGAACTCGTTCTACGCAGCCGGTAGTCGTCTCGGTGACGGACGAGACCGGGAAGCCCGTCGAAGGCGCTTCCGTTTCCGTTCGTTTGCCGGAGGAAGGGCCCACGGGTCTGTTCCCCAACGGCATGCACACCGAAATTGTCATGACCGGTTTGGATGGCCGCGTTACAATCCGCGCCATTCAATGGGCGCGCGCCGCTGGTCCTGTCCAGCTTCGCATCACCGCCAGCAAAGGGGAGGCTCGAGCCGGAATTCTCTCCACGCAATACATCACGGAGTCCGCCGGGTCCGGCAATCGACGGAATGCGGAATCCTCTGCGCCGCCCACGGCGTCCTCTCGTCCGCCCTCTCCCCGTTCAGTGTCTACGGTGGAGCCGCCCTCCCGCTCGAAGTGGATTCTGCTTGCGGCTCTCATCGGCGGCGCGGCTGCCGGCGGCGTTGCGGCTGCCGCGCGCGGCGGTAAATCCGGCGGCTCTGGTCCCGTCAGCCCTCCCGGCGTCACGCAACCCGGCGTTACCATCGGAAATCCTTCCATATCGGTGGGGCAGCCATGACGGCGCGGCTTTTTCTAATCTTCTCCGCAGTTCTATCCGCGCAGCCTGCGCTGGATGCTCCGCCCATCGCCCGTGTCCTGGATAGGGAGGGCGCGTTAACCCCCATCCACGGTCTGGCCGGCAACTTCATTCCCGGAGAACCCGGACCGGCCCTGCTCGCCTATTCCAACGATGGCGTCATCGAATGGCGTCTCGAACCTGGCCGTCTCACTGCCACGCAGGCCGGCCAGACAGCTGTATTTTCCACCACCGCCACGCGCGCCGTCTTTCGCGGCGATTCGGCGGTGTTGCCCGAGTCCAACGAGAGCCTGCGTCTCGTTGGAGACTCACTTTTGAATTCCTCCGATGAGCCAACTACGCAGCTTGCCGGCCGCCTGATCGAATGGCGCGACGGCAAGCTGCACATTTTTCAAGCGGATGGCTCTGAGGAAATCATTGCGTGTCTCCACGAACCAGAGGCCATGACGGCTGCGGCAGCCCACTGGGCCCACCTGACGATCGGCGGCCAGGCTCATCTATTGCGTCTCACAGCGGGACGCGTGGAACTATTCGTGCTTCCCCACAGGAGCCGCCAGTGAAGTTTGGGCTGCTCCTGTGGGCCGCGCTGCCGCTGGCCGCGCAACTCCAGGTTTTTACGGTGCAGGACACGGCCCTAGTTCCTGTTGCCGCCAGCTTCAATCTCGGAACCGTATCCGTCCGTGACTCGGCGGAGTATCGCTTTCGCGCCGTCAATACCGGTACGGCGCCCCTTCCGCTGCAGACGGTCGCCGTGGGGGGCAGCGGATTCGCCCTCACTCTTCCCTTTGTTCCTCTTACGCTGGCCCCCGCACAGTCCTATGACTTTTCCGTTCGTTTCACCCCCGCCTCGGAAGGGTCGTACAGCGCCACGCTGACTGTAAATAGCTTTTCCTCGTTCCTCCGTGTCTCGGCCATCCCCGGCCCCGTCCTTTACCTGGACAATGGGGACGGACTGACGGAGATTTCAGTCGCTTCCCTGCGCGTCAATGTGGCCCTCGGCACTACGCTCACGGTGCCGCTCGTTGCCGCCAATCCGTATACCGCGCCGCTGCTTCTACCGGAAATCTCTCTTTCCGGCAATGGATTTACGTTTTCCGCTCCCCCTCCCGGCGGTGCGACTACGTTGGAACCTGGGCAACGGATTCCGCTTCCAGTGCGGATTGCCGCACCCGCGGCGGAAGGGGAAGTGGTCGGCGTCGTTACCGTCGGACCCCGGCGCCTGATTCTGATCGCCTCCATCTTCCGGCAACCGCTGCCCGTGCCCCGCATCGTACTGAACAACGCCGCGCCGCAAAATAGCCAGCAGTTGCGTATCCGATTGCAGCTCGCCGAACCCGCCATTGCGCCTGGTTCCGGGACGTTGCGGGCCGTCTTTACGGGAGCCCAAACGGACCCGGCCATCGTTTTCCCCGACGGTTCCCGCGAAGTGAAGTTCAATTTTGCGCCCGGCAACACCGAAGCGACTTTTGATGGCGCTCCCGAAGCGATTCTCCAGACGGGGACCACCGCCGGGACCTTGCGCCTGGAGGCCGTCACAGATTCCGGGACGAACACGGAGACGGTCCGCTTCGATCCCCGCCCCGTTGTCATTGAGGAGGCCGTGGCCCGCCGCAACGGCTCTACGTTGGAAATCGATCTTACCGGATTCGACAACACCCGCGGCGTTGGCTCGCTCAACTTCCGTTTCTTTGACCGTTCCGGCAGCGCCATCGGCGGCGTCATTAGTGCGGCTCCCGCGGAACAGTTCAAAAACTACTTTGACCAAAGCGCCGTCGGAGGCGTCTTTCGCCTCCGTGCCGCCTTCCCGGTAACCGGGGATGCGACAATAGTGGGTTCCGTGCTCATCGAGGTGGCCAATAGCATTGGCCGCACAGATGTGCCCCGGTTGAATTTCCCGTAAACCTACTACAATGACGCCAGTGGCGCTTACCGTCGCAGGCTCGGACCCCGGCGGCGGCGCCGGCATCCAGGCCGACCTCAAGACCTTTCACCAGTTCGGTGTCTACGGCGAAGCCGTCCTCACGCTCCTCACCGTCCAGAACACCCAAACCGTGGCCAGGGTGGAATTGATGGACCCGGAGCTAGTCCGCCAGCAGATCGCGGCCGTTCTGGAAGACATTCCGCCCGCCGCCGCCAAAACCGGCGCGCTCGGTTCGGCCCCCATCATAGCCGCGGTCGCCGGCGCCCTCGGCGGCGTCCCGCTGGTGGTGGACCCGGTGATGATCAGCAAGCATGGAGCCCCGCTGATGGCGGCCGAGGCGGCGGATGCCATGCGTAACCTATTGCTTCCAAAAGCCTTTGTTGTAACGCCTAACCTGCACGAAGCCGCCGCTCTCACCGGCCTCGTGGTGGAATCCGAGGCTCAGATGGAAACGGCTGCGCTCCGTCTCCTGGAGCAGGGCCCCTACGCCGTACTGCTCAAGGGCGGACACTTGGCGGGTGGTGCGAATGACCTGCTGGCTACCCGTGAAGCCCTCACCTGGTTCCCTGCGGAGCGCACCGCGACCCCCCACACCCACGGAACCGGCTGTACCTATTCAGCTGCTGTTACCGCGCTCCTGGCCGCCGGACACCCGCTTCACGAGGCCGTCTCCGCCGCTAAGTTGTACATAGCAGAGGCGATCCGCACGAATCCCGGCCTGGGGAAGGGAAGCGGCCCCGTCAATCATTTCGCGCCAGTACCAGCTTCCATCCGTTCGCGGAGGGGATAACTGTCCGGTCTCCTGTGGCCGCTGTGCGGCCGGGAGGCAGCAAAAAGTCTCTATCGGTGGCCCTGGCCAGCAAATAATCAAGATCGGACGGGGAGCGGACCAGCAACACCGTCTCCTCCGGTTCCGGCCTGTTCCGGTAGGCCGTGGCAGGGGCAATGATGCCGCGGCCGGGATAGTCGATATGGGTGGGCGCCAGGGTTCGCATGTCGCCCGGCAAGAGGTACTGGACGCGCGGGAGATGCATCGTGGTAGCGACCAATTCATCCCGCATGCCATCGATCAGAAGCCCGTTCGGCCGTCTAAGTTGTTGATATTGCGCAAGAGCGGCCGCCGGAGGCACCGCCTCCGGCGGTGCATGGCTGATCGTTCCGGCGGCCAGGCGCATTCCGAGGACCAGCGCCGCCAGCGACCAGTGCACCTGCTCTCCGGCCGCAAGCGCTGCCGCGGCGAAGACCGGTAGCAGATAAGTCGCATTCCGGTACCCAAATGCGAAAAGTACCAGAATGCTGACTCCTAACCAACCTGCCTCAACCCAACGTTTCCGGTATAGGCAGTAGCCCAGGGCGAGCGGAGCGAGCAGCGTCAACAGCGGATCCAGCGCCCAGGCACGGCTAGCATAAAATTCGATATGTCCTTCTGTGGCAGCATTTTCCGGAGTGTTGAGACCCCAACGCAAGTGTTCATCGAGGATGTGTTCCTTCCAGTACCACTCGCCGTTTACGGCTAGCTGATACAGGTTCCACGGGGCTGCGAACAGGGCAGCGCCTCCCGCGATCCGGAGCCAGTTTCCCCGCAGAAAGAAAAGGGGCGTCAGGCCGGAGGCGGTCTTGGTAAGGAGTCCGAAACCCAGGGCGATGCTCGCGCCGAGAGGCCGGGTTTCCCACAGAGAGAGCGTCAAAAGTAGCGCTAAAAGCACCGGAATATCTGCCAAAAAGCGCCTTGTAAGCGTAAAAAAGAGCACATTTGACGCCAAAAGAAGCACGCTCGAAGCGCCCTGCAGCCTCCAAAGGAGCACCAGAACCCCCGATCCGCACAAGACCTGCCACAACCGCAGGCTCCACAACGACTGCCCGAATATCTTGACGGCGGCCGCCGCCGGCAGGAAGGTGAGGATTGGCTTGCTAAATGAAAGACGGCCGAGAAAGCGCGGCGTTAACCATTCGCGCCTCTCGGCCATTCCAATCGCAATGCTGGAGTAGAGCGCTTCGTCCTGCGGACGGACCCTCTGGACCGGGTCGGTGTAGCCGGATGCCAATGGCACCCGCCACACTCCCCAGCCCAAGAACAGGACGGAAGCGAGAAAAACTAGTACTTGGGAAGTGAGGGATCTACCTTGTCGGCCCATGCAAGAATACCACCGGTCATGTTTCTTACACGGGTAAACCCGCTGGCGCGCAGGAGATCGCACGCCTTGGCGGAGCGGCCGCCCATTTTGCAATGCATCACGATATCCGCGTTTTTGTCGAGCTCATCCAGGCGCTTGGGCAGATCGCCGAGCGGGATCAGCTTGGCCTTGTCGATTTTGCAGATCTGATACTCATGGGGCTCACGGACGTCGACGAGGGTAAAGTCGGCGCCGCCGTCGATGAGTTGTTTCACTTCCTGTGGGGTGATGTCGGTGGAAGAAACCGGTGCGGGCAAGGGAGCCTCCTCATGCGGAACGCCGCAGAACTGCTGATAGTCGATCAATTCCTTAACAACGGAGCATTTCCCGGAGCACTCCGGATTGCGCCGGATTTTCAGCTCGCGGAATTTCATGGCCAGCGCATCGTAGAGCATCAGCCGGCCTTGCAGGGGCTGGCCTTCTCCCAGGATCAACTTGATCACTTCGGTGGCCTGGATGAGCCCAACCACGCCCGGGAGGATGCCAAGGACGCCGCCCTCGGCGCAGCTCGGAACGAGGCCGGGAGGAGGCGGTTCCGGATAGAGGCAGCGGTAGCAGGGACCCTCATCCTTACAGAAAACCGTAGCCTGGCCTTCAAAGCGGAAGATGCTGGCGTAGACGTTCGGGATACCCAGCAGAACGCAGGCATCGTTGACAAGGAAGCGGGTGGGGAAGTTGTCCGTGCCGTCGGCGACGATGTCATATTCCCGGATGATGTCGAGGGCGTTGGCGGAAGTGAGGGGTACTTCGTACTTGACGATTTCGATGAAAGGGTTGATGTCTTTCATCGTTTCCTCGGCGGAGTCCACCTTCTTCTTACCGACGTCCTTGGTACCGTGGATGACCTGGCGCTGGAGGTTGGAGACATCGACCGTGTCGAAATCGACCAAGCCGAGTTTGCCTACGCCGGCGGCAGCCAGATACATGGCGACGGGCGCGCCCAGACCGCCGGTACCGATGAGGAGAACCCGTGCGTTTTTGAGCTTGAGCTGGCCATCCATGCCGACTTCGGGCATGATGAGGTGCCGGCTATACCGTCCGATTTCTTCTTTGGAGAGCGTAGCTGACATACGGGTCTTACTTTCCGCCCGCGATGGAAGGAACGATGGAAATTGTATCTCCGGCGGCGACTGCGGTTTTATCCTTTTCCAGGAAACGGATGTCCTCATCGTTCACATACACGTTGACGAAGCTGCGGAGCTTGCCTTCGTCGGTGAACAGGTTTTTCTTCATATCAGGGTGCGCGGCGGTGAGCGCGGAGAGCGCTTCGCCCACTGTGACTCCGGCGACTTCCACGGCGTCCTTTTTGTCAGCGAACTGGCGCAGCGGGGTCGGGATCAGGATCTTAGGCATTGGGGTGTTGTAACTCCTCTTTGGCGGCCTCGGTTTGGTCCATGTTTGGCAGCCAGCTATTGGCGTGATGAAACTGGCCCTTCTGGATGGAAA
Source organism: Bryobacteraceae bacterium (assembly GCA_035714175.1). GTDB lineage: Bacteria > Acidobacteriota > Terriglobia > Bryobacterales > Bryobacteraceae. Next base: position 10,246 of record DASTML010000219.1, read on the forward strand.
GAACGACAAAGGAATACCAGGGGCACGAGTTTTCCAAGTCCGTCTTCGAGAAATACGCGTCGCAGTCCGGATGGCTGTGGAAGATTCCAATCAGGTCCATGCCGTTTTTGCGGGCTTCTTTTTCGGCAAATAGCAGATCTTCCGGACGCAGTTCGTAGCGTTCGCGTTGTGCGCCGGGATAGGCGTTCTCCAACGGAAGCGCGATGCGGACCGTTTTCACGTCGCCGTCGATAGGGCCCAGCATGGCTCCGCAGCATTCGTAGGGATACGTTTTTTGTGCGTGGGCGACCATCAGGTCCCAGGCTTCCTGGTCAATGTTTATCATTCGCTTTGTATCAGTCGTTCCAGAAGGGTTCGCTTAGATATTTAGATGCACCATCACACAAAACGGTGACAATCACGGCTTCGCGCCCTTCCTGGGCGAGCTTACGGCCGAGTTGGAGAGACGCATGAACGTTCGCCCCGGCGGAGATTCCGACGAGTAGTCCTTCTTCCCGCGCCAATCGCAGCACCATCTTATAAGCGTCTTCGGTCTCAATCCACACGTTTTCGTCGGCGAGTTCCGGATCGTAGATTTTGGGGACGATGGCGGTAGGCATGTGCTTGAGGCCTTCGAGTCCGTGGAAACCGGTTGCCGGCTGTCCGCTGAGGCATACGATTTCCTTGTTTTCTGCTCGCAGGCGGCGAGATGTTCCGACAAAGGTGCCGCTGGTACCGAGGGCGGCGAGGAAATGGGTCACGCGGCCGTTGGTCTGCTCCAGGATTTCCAGGCCCGTCGTATTGTAATGGGCCTGCCAGTTGGCGGGATTGGAGTATTGGTCGGGGTAGAAATAACGGTCCGGATCTTCGGCGTAGATGGTCTGGCAGCGGCGGATGGCGCCATCGGAACCTTCGGCAGCGTCGGTAAGAACCAACTCGGCGCCATACGCTTTCAAAATGCTTTTCCGTTCCGGGCTGGCGTTGGCGGGCAGGCAAAGTTTGACGCGATAGCCGCGCGCGGCGGCAACCATGGCGTAGGCGATACCGGTGTTGCCGCTGGTGGAATCCAGAATTACCTTGTCGTGCGTCAGGAGGCCTTGCTCTTCTCCTGTATTCAGCATGTTGAGCGCTGGACGGTCTTTGACGCTGCCGCCGGGATTAAAGTACTCCGCTTTCGCGTAGATTTCGATTCCGGGCAAGTCCGCGGCAATGCGGTCGAGGCGGAACAGCGGCGTATTTCCGATCGACGCAAGCAAATTACCGGCGGCCGGCGGCTTGCGCCGGTCCACCTCATTGGCGGTTGCGCTCATCCCACTAGGCTAACAATCCTCCTAATCCCGGTCAACAATGGGTTGTTTCCCGTTTTGTGCTGGAATGCCCGCCATTTTGACTCCCCAACGGGTGTCCGGTGGTGTTATATTCGCAGGTGAAATGGCTGAGTACTCGTTAGGCCATGGCGCATCCGAGCAGACGCGGCTACAGAAGCAAGCGGAATATCTGCGCGGCATCACGGAGTCGATCTGGCGGGACGCCGGGATTGGTTCGGGGATGCGAGTTTTGGATGTGGGATGTGGTGTGGGAGACTCCACATTTTTGGCCGCTGACCTAGCCGGTTATGCGGTAGGTCTGGACCGATCGGAAGAAGCGATTGCGACCGCGCGACAGCGGGCGGAGGCGGACGGGCGCACGAATGTTCGCTTTGTACAGGCGGAGATTGGCGACCCTGTGCCGGACGAGGCGCCCTTTGACGCTATCGTGGGCCGGTATATCCTGGTGCATCAACGCGACATCGCTGCGACGCTGCGTTCTTTGCATCCGTTGTTGCTGCCGGGTGGCCTGATCGTTTTTCACGAAGTGGAACTCGATCTGCGACTTACGAGCGTTCCGGTTTCGGAGTTGGGACGGCAGGTGTACCAGTGGTTGCGTCAGGCCTTTCAGGTAGCGGGCGTGCAGATGCAGGCGGTTTCGCAGATGCCGCGGTTCGTTTATGAGTCGGGGTTTGGCTGGCCGCAGACGCGGATACACCCACTGGTGGAGAGCGGCGGAAATGGATTTGCGCCGGGCTACGTGGTGGAGACGCTACGGTCCATCGCACCGCTGTTAGAGAGCGCGGGCGTGGTGACGGTGGCCGAACTGGGCTTGGACACATTGGAGGCGCGGCTCCGGGAGTCGTGCGCCAATGGGGCGACTTCGCTGGCACAGGTGAACGCGGGCGTGTGGGCGCGCCGGCCATAACGGCGCGAACAGCTCCGGCCGGGAATGCCCAAAATATACTGGCGTTTGCGGATGGTAACTGAGTCCGCCAGACGGGCCCTGCATTTCCAGCGCATAGAAAACGGGAAAAATGAGACGCACGCTCAAGCCGTCGCCGCATCCCGCTTGTTAGATTCGATTCGTGGGGTACGCCCCCGCCAGGCGCATGGAGCGAAACGAAACCAACTTAACCCGTGTGGTGACCGCCAACCTGGACGAGGCGAAACCGGCCGCGTCCCTGGCGCGGGATGCCCGGCACAGCCGGAGCCACTTCTTCCGGTTGTTCCGGGCGCTTCATGCAGAACCTCCGGCGGCGATGCGGCGGCGGTTATTGCTGGAACGGGCTGCCTGGAGCTTAACCAATTCCCGGCAGTCCGTGACGGCAATCGCACTGGACGCCAACTATAACTCGCTGGAGGCATTTACCCGCGCGTTCAAGAAGGCTTTCCGCATTTCCCCCAGCCTTTACCGCCGGCTGGCTCCGGTGCATTACCAGTTGCCGGCTCCCGGCGGCATCCACTATTTCGCTCCGAAAGGAAATCAAACGATGGACCTCTTCGATCTCTTTGCCGGAACCGATGCGTATCATACGCAACGTCTTCTGGAACACTCGTTGCCGTTGACCGACGAACAGTTGGACCGGCTGATTCCCACGCCCGTACAGGTGACCCCCTGGGAACAGCCCGAACGCTCCCTGCGGGAATTGCTGGAGCGGTTGGTGTACACAAAAGAAGTCTGGGTGGCCGCTCTTGCCGGCGGCGTTATGCCGGAGGCTCCCAGCGCCCCTTGTCCGGCGGCGCGCCTGTTGGAACGTTTTCTACAGGCCGACGGGGCGTACCGGCAGATTCTCTCCGACGTGAGAAACCGGGATGCGTGGGGCGACACATTCGTGGATGCGCTGTGTGAACCGCCGGAGACCTTCACATTCGGCGGCGTATTCGCCCATGTGATCACGTTCAATACGTACCGGCGTTTGACCGCCCTCGATGCGCTACGCCGGTTGGGCGTAGCGATCGAAGGATTTGGCTGTCCGTCGGAGTTTTTGCAACCCTCGCCTAGCGCAAGCGAATCGTAAACGGTTGCGAGACACCGACCGAGTTCGTCACGGTGACGACGACGGAGTCGATGTCAGCGAGCGAACCGGCGACGTTGAAGGGCAGCGTCATGCGGAAGAGCCCGCCGAACGGATTTGAGGCCGCGCTCTGGTACCAGGTTGTGAAGGCGGAGGCGACGGAGACAGGAATGTCCGTCGTTCCGAGCGACGTGCCGGGTACCGGAGTGAGCCTGAAGTTGGCGGAGGTGATTTCGCGAGTATTGCTGAACCCATCCACGGTGAGGGTAAAGCCAGCGGCCGCAAGTTGCGCCGCGCCGGCCGTGATGACGGGGGCGCTACGAACGATAGGCAGCACGGTTTCCGGAACGGGCGTAGCCGAAGCCGGTTGCGTGGTGGTCACGATCCGGACTGTGCCGGCGACTGTACCGGAGAGGAGCCGGAGCGGATCGACGGGGAACGTGCCGGTGGTCTGACCGGCGGGTATGGTGAAGGTGACCGTGCGGCCGCCGCTAGAAAATTGGACGGACGGATCGTCAGAGTTGTTGACGGCGTTCGGTTCAAAGAACAGCGTTAACGTACCGGTGACGGGCAGCGGGAAGGGCTCGGCCAACTGGATGGTGATGTTGGTCTGGGTGCCCGGAGGCAGCGTCTGCGGCAAGCCGACGAAGGTGAGCGGCGGCACGGGCGGCAGTGCGATGGTGATGGAGAACGACCGTGTGGCCACACCACCCGCGGAATCCGAGATACGGACGGTGAAGGAGGACGTACCGGCGGCCGTGGGTTTTCCGGAGATGGTTCCATCCGCGGAGAATGACAGGCCGGCGGGGAGGGATCCCTGTGTGATGGACCAAGCTCCCAGCGGCGCCACGCCGCCAGTGGCTGCGACCGAACTCGAATAGTCCGTGCCGGCGCGGCCGTTGGGCAGCGTGGCCGTGGTGATTTCGAGCGGCGGGCCAACCTGGAGGGCGGCCGAACGGCTGGCTTTGTTCCCCAGTCCGTCTGTGGCGAGCACGGAGAAGGCGAAGTGGCCGCCGGCTGTGGGCGTGCCGGAGATGACGCCGGATCCGCTAAACCCGAGCCCTGGCGGCAGAGAGCCGCCCGAGAGCGAGAAGGAGACAGGCGGTTTTCCGCCGCGTGTTGAGAAGCCGAAGCTGTAAGGCTGGCCGGGGGTGAGCGGGGCGTCGGAGGGGGCGTTGGTGATCTCGAGCGCGTCGAAGACGGCGATGGAGAACGACGACGTAGCGGTGAGCCGCTGCGCGTCCCGTACTTCGACGGAGAAGGAATAGGCTCCCTGTGTAGTTGGCGTGCCGGACAACGAACCGCTGGCCGGATCAAAAGACAGGCCGGGGGGCGTGTTGCCCGTAATGCTCCACGAATAGGGTGCGCGACCACCGGAGGCGCCGAAGCCGACGGAGTAAGCGGCGCCGACCTGCCCATCGGGAAGGGGCGGCAGTGTGGTGATAATGAGCGCACCCGTTATGTTGATGGAGTAGGTGCGAGTGGCGACGGCCGCCTGCGGCTTCCGGGAGTCGGTGGCGGTGACGGTGAACGTGTAGCTGCCGGCCTCGGAAGGCGTACCGCTGAGCAGCCCGGACGAGTTGGCGCTCATGCCGGGGGGCGTGCCGCCGGAGATGGAGAAGGTGTAAGGACGGGTACCGCCAGTTGCTCCGAATTGCAGCGAGAGCGGCTGCGCCAGTACACCGTTGGGCGGAATGGCCGCCGGGGTTACGGTGAGGGGCTCAATGGCCGGTTCTACGATCAGCGTGTACAAGTTGCCTGCCACGCCGGTGCCCGAATCGGTCATGTTGATGGAGAAGCGGTATGTGCCTGCCAGTGTCGGCGTACCGGAGAGCACGCCGCCCGCGAGGCTGATGCCCGGCGGGAGGGACCCGCTTACCAGGGAGAAGGTATAGCCCGGCGAGCCGCCCGAGCCGGAGAAGACGACCCGGTAGGCCTGATTGACGTGACCATTCGGTACGGAATCCGGGCTCAGTGTGACTGGCGGCGAAGGCGGGGCAATGACGCCCAAGTTCAGGGTCCGCCGGGCCACGCGGCTCCGGGCGTCCGTCAGGACTAACCGCAAGGGATAGCCGGCCGGTTGCGCACTCGTTGTACCGCTGATTTGCCCATTGGCCGCATTGAGGCTAAGGCCCGCCGGCAGCGACGATTCGAGCGACCAGACATAAGGGGCCTTGCCGCCGGTTCCGGCCAGTTGCGCGCTATAGAAGCTATTCTGCGAGGCATCCGAAAGGAACGACGTGGTAATCAGAAGCTGCGGATAGACTGTGAGTGCGAAGGTCTTCGCGGCCGCGCCGCCGCCGGAGGAACTGACGGTGACATTCACGGAATAAACGCCGCCCGCAGTGGGCGTGCCGGCGATGATGCCGGTATTGGTTCCGATGGTGAGACCGGCCGGGAGGCCGGTAGCGCTCCAGGTGAGCACGATCATCGAGGTGCTGGGCAGTTGGTTCACCGCCAATTGCGTGCTGTAGGCCTCGGCTTGCGTCGCCTCAGGGAGCGGCGAAGCCGTGGTGATAAGCAGCGGCTGTGCCACGGTGATGGCGTAGGCGCGCGTCCCGCGTCCGCCCGAGGTGCTGGTGACCTGTACGTTGAACTCGTAGGTCCCGACGAGAGTGGGCGTGCCGGAGATGATGCCGGTGGCCGGGTCGAGCGAGAGACCGGGCGGGAGCGCGCCGGCAAGCAAAGACCAGGTCAGCGTACCCGTGGCCGGAGCGGCGGTTAAGGTCTGCGAATAGGGCAGGCCGGTCGCGCCGTTGCCGATTGAGGCAGGCGAGATGACCATGGAGTCCGCAATGTGCACGGTGTAGGCGCGGCTTCCGGTCTGTTCGATGGAGTCCATCGCGGTAACCGTAAAGGTGTACTCGCCGTTGACCGTGGGCGTTCCGCTAATGATTCCGGTGGTGGGCGCAAGGGTTAGGCCGGTAGGCAGTTCGCCCGCGGTGATGCTCCAGGAGACACTGCCCACAGCGCCGGCAGCTGTTACGGTCTGGCTGTAGGCAACTCCGTTCGAGCTGTCCGGGAGCGTGCCGGGGTTCACCGTCAACGCTCCGGAAATGATGACGTTGTATTGCCGTGCGCCGGTCTGCGTGAGCGAGTCCGTCGCCGTGACCGTGAAGGTGTAGGAACCGGGCGTGGTGGGGGTTCCCCCGAGCGCGCCGGTGGAGGGCGCGAGAAGCAGTCCGGGCGGCAGTGCGCCGGCTGAGATGCTCCAGGTAACTCCACCGGTTGCGCCGGTTGCGGTCAGCGTTTGGCTGTAGGCCGTGTTGGGTACGCCATTGGGCAGCGTCGCCGGCGAGATCGTCAAAACATCGAGGATCTGCAGCGTGTACTGGCGCTGGCCGGTTTGGGTGGCGTTGTCGGTGGCCTGCACGGTGAAGGTGTAGGAACCGGGCGTGGTGGGCGTGCCCGCGAGCGTTCCGGTTGCCGCCGTCAGCGTGAGGCCGGGCGGGAAAGCTCCGGAGAGGAGAATCCAATTGACGGCTCCGCTAGCGGGGGCGGCGGTGAACGTCTGCGTATAGGCGGTGTTGATCCGGCCGCTGGTAAGTGTTGTGGGCGAGATCGACAGGGTGTTGAGGATCACCAGCGTATAGCTGCGCCGGCCTAACTGTTGGTAAAGGTCGGTAACCTCCACGGTGAAGTTGTAGCTGCCCGCGGCGGTAGGCGTACCTGCAATAGCGCCGGTGGAAGGCGTCAGCGAAATGCCGGGAGGCAGCGCCCCGGAGGCAATGCTCCAGGTGGCCGAGCCGATCGCGTTGGAGGACGTCAGCGTCTGGCTATAGGCAGTGCTGATGAGGCCGTTAGGAAGCGTCGTCGGCGCAATGCTAAGTCCTGGGCCGATGATCAGGGAGTATGTCGCCACGCCTGGCGGGTTGGACGTTGCGTCCTGTGCCTGGATATTAAACGTGTATGTGCCGGCAGTAGTGGGCGTGCCGCTAAGAACGCCTGTCGTGGGATTTAGCGTGAGCCCAGGCGGTAAACTGCCGGTTCCGATGGGAACGGTCCATACGACGATTCCGGTGGCCCCGGCCGACGTAAAGGTCGCCGAATACGGAATGGCGAGCGTTCCGTTCGTCAAATACGCCGGAGAGATGCCGATGTTGCCGCCGATTGTGATCTGCTGCGCCTGCGTCGCGGTGCGGCCCAGACGGTCCGTGACCTTCACCGTAAAGCTATACGAACCGGGCAGCAGCGGCAGCGTGGAGATGTTGCCGCTGGTGAGATCGAGATCCAATAACGGAGGCAGGTTGCCGGCGCTGATGGTGTAGGTCTTGGCAGTGGTTCCGCCAGTTGTTAGAACATTTGTGGAATAGTTGGCCAGTATCGTGCCGGCGGGCATGGGCACATTGTTGGTGATCACCAAGGGCGGGTTCACTTCCAGAGAGAAGTTGCGTTCGTCGCCGCTACCATTGCCGTCGGTGAGCAAGACACCGAAACTGTATTCCCCATTGCTGGTGGGCGTGCCGGTAATCGTGCCGTTCGGCTGGAGGGTGAGGCCTGGCGGCATTGTGCCGCTGTCCAACGTGTATACGTAGGGCGCAATGCCGCCGTCGACGTTAATCGTGCTTGAGTAGGCTACCCCATTGGTCGCGGTGGCCAGTTTTTCCGTAATAATGCGCGGCGCCGTGCGCACGTTGATGGTAAAGGGGAACTGCTGCGTGAGGCCATCGGCATCGGTGACGACGATGATCACGTTGTACAGGCCGGCGAGTTGTGGCGTCCCGGCAATTCCGTACTGGCTTGCGCTGGTGAAACGAATGCCTTCGGGCAAGGCGCCGCTGGCAAGGCTCAACACGTACGGCTGGCGGCCGCCGGTTATCGAAATGACCGCGTCGGCACTGACGCCGACGGTGACTCCCCAGGGGTTGGTGGGGGGAGTGACCGATAGGGGGCTGGTGACATGGATGGTGTAAGTCTTGTGGTCCGTGTCGGCGTTTTGGGTGTGGGAAAGGGTGACGGTGATCGTATAGTCGCCGGGCGTGGTGGGAGTGCCGGAGATGACGCCGGCGGAGGTGAAATTCAATCCCGGGGGAAGTGTGCCGGTGTAGGACCAGCTAGGGCCGGTGGCGCCGGTTTGGGTCAGCGTGACGTTGTAGGGGGTCGAACTGGTGACGGCGGGTAGCACATTCGTCGTAATGCCGAGCGAGTTGCCTACGCCAATGAAGAGGTTCTTAGTCGTGCTTTGGCCGTTGGAATCGGCTACCTGGACGGTGATGGGGAAGGACAGTCCGCCCTGGCCGGAGGAAACGATACCGCTAATTTCTCCCGTTCCGCTATTGATTGTGAGGCCGGTTGGCAATGAGCCCGCACTGATGGAATAGGTAAGCGGCGTGAAGTCGCCGTTGGCCACATCAATCGCGGCGGAATAGGATTGCCCGACGCGGCCATTGGGAAGCGCCACCGTAGAGATGGACAGATTGCCGATGGCGCGATAGACAACTTCACGGAAAATGAAGCCGCTGCCGATACCGTCGGTGCCAAGCACGACGGGAACGTAGGGGCCCGGTTCCGGGAACGAGTAAGTGACGCTTCCGCCATACGGTCCGGAAGGCGTCACGAATATGTTGCCGACGCCGTCGCCGCCGATCAGTTCATATTGGTAGTTGCCATCGCCGAATTGCAGGTTATAGACCGTCCCGGTGCCGATGCTATTGACGCGGACGGGCGATGGAGCCGCGTTATTTCCATATACCGAGAAGCGGCGGACGATCTCGAACTCGGGAACCAATACGCTATTGCCGGCGGCATCGGTAATGGTAATTATGGCGTCGAAGGTTGACTCTGTGGGGTAGGACTCGCCGTAGAGGGCGCCGCTTGGGTCGAGAGTAATACCTGAGGCAATGCTTCCGCTCGTGATGGCGAAATTATAGGGGCCGACGCCGCCCGATGCCTGGAGCACTTCGTCATAGGCGAACTGTTCCGAGGCTTCTCGCGGGGTATTGGCGAGAGAGATCGGGCTTGTGACCAGAATGCGGTAGCTGCGCCAGATGCTGTTGAGGCCGATGGTTTGCCGGACGGTGAAATCGTAAGAGCCCGTCGTGGTGGGCGTTCCGCTGATGGCGCCATTGGGGTCAATGGCGAGGCCAGGAGGCAGCGCTCCCAGAATGATCGAAACGCCGCCGGAGCCGAGGGCTCCGTTGAGGATAAAGCTGTAGCTCTGGCCGACGTTGCCAACGGGGGGAGCGCCGGAACTGGTGATCTGGCCGCCGGGCAGGATGGCGAAGGAGCGTTCGGCGGTGAGGGGGGGAGTGGAACTGTCGGTGACCC
>DASTML010000220.1:0-23672 GCA_035714175.1 Bryobacteraceae bacterium
CGGACGAACAGAGGAGCCGCTAAAAGCCGTTCCAAACTGGAGCGGATCTGCTCTTCCGGCGCAAGTATGGGGTCCGGGTTCATGAACTTTTCCATGTAACCACAATTCGGAATGGCCTCGCAAGTCATTCAAAATAAGAGACGTTACCTAAGGTTACGTGCCCGTTATTGCCAATGTATCCCCCCGGTTGCCGGAGACTTGCTCCCTTGGCCAGTCCGTTTGTCGCAATATGGCCATGGAGATACGAATGCACACCCTCTTCAGACTGGTGCTAGCGGTTGCCATCACGGCAGCGCTCGTGTCTTCGTTTGCCGCCAACAGGCCGGCTTCGCCCGCCGGCGCCCTGTTCGTCGAAGGGCCCGCCATCGGCGAAAACTGGGAGGCGCCTCTCTAAGTTGATGGTTTCACTCCACTTGTCCCTCTCGCTCCTCGCCCTCCTCCCGCTCCTCACCGCGGCCGCTCCCCCTCCCACCCTTATTTTTGTAGAAAACTTCGACGGACCCAACGTAGCGGGTTGGACGCTCGGTCCGGAGTGGGAGATCGGCCGTGTCCGGACGAAGTCCGGACACGGCCACGGCAATCCGGATCCGGAGCGGGATCATACGGGGAGGGAAGGGAACGGTGTGGCGGGGGTACGGATTGGCGGGAATGCGGGGAGTTCGCCGCATTCCGAGCCGTTCTGGTTGACGAGCCCGGTGATTCCGGTGACCGGCGCCCGCCAAGTGACGCTGCACTTTGAACGGTGGTTGAATTCAGACCAGGCTCCCTACATGACCAACAGCGTGGAAGTATGGAACGGAACGCGTTGGGAGACGGTCTGGCAGGCGGAAAGAGGGGAGCGGCTGGAGGACTCTTCCTGGACGCACCAGTCCTATGACATTACCCCGCATCAGAACGCCGCGCTGCGGGTGCGTTTTGGATTCTCCCGGCAGCCTGGGGCGTTTGTGGGTAGTTCGTGGAACCTGGACGATGTTCGCGTGGAAGCGATCCATGACATGAAAGCCTCCGCCGATGCGCCGTGGATGTGGTGGGGGGCGGCTATTCTGGCCGGACTTGCTTTTCTTCCGTTCCGTTCGTCACGATAGGGAAATCCAGATGTTACCGCCCGAGGTACGACTTGAACTCCAAAGAAGTTTCGGCGTGGCTGCCCCGTACGGACCATCCATTGCGCGGGCTTTTTACGTCCGTCTCTTTCAACTGGAACCTTCGGCGCGAGCGCTCTTTCCGGCGGACATGGAGGCACAGGAGCAAAAGCTAATCGCTATGCTGGCGTGGATCGTAGCGCATGTCGATGAACCCGAGGCGTTGGATGCGGCATTGGGGGAGGCCGGAAGGCGGCATGCTGGCTACGGGGTGCGCGCGGACCACTATGCGCCGGTGGGATCGGCGTTGATCTATGCCCTGCGAACTACATTGGGCGGCCAGTTGACGGCGGATGCCGAGGATGCCTGGATCGAGGCATACGCCTATTTTGCGAGAGAGATGGAGACGGCGGCGTAGGCCCGGCGTCTGCGATAATTTCCATATGCTTACTCGGACTGCCGCCGCGGGCGAGCCTGGTCTTGGACCCTCTTCGTTGAGGCAACTGGATCGCGCGACCTTGATTCAGGCACTACGCGTCATGCGAATGTCGCGGCGGATTGACGATAAAGAAGTCCTATTGAAACGTCAGAACCGGATTTACTTCCAGGTGTCGGGCGCGGGACATGAAGCAATCCAAACCGCGGCAGGGTTATATCTCCGGCCGGGATTTGACTGGTTCTACCCCTACTATCGAGACCGGGCGTTGGCGCTGGCATGCGGCATCACGCCGCAAATGATGATGTTGCAAGCCGTCGGATCGGGAGAAGACACGCAATCGGGCGGACGGCAGATGCCGTCCCACTGGTCGTCCCGGGAATTACATGTGGTCACGGGATCGTCACCGACGGGATCGCAGTACGTACAGGCTGTCGGATGCGCGCACGCGGGGCGATTGCTGTACCCGGAATCGGATGAGGTAACCCTGGTGAGCTCAGGCGAAGGGGCTACCAGCGAAGGGGAGTTTTGGGAAGCGATCAACGCCGCTTGCCTGGAAAAACTGCCCATTATTTTCGTAGTGGAAGATAACGGCTTTGCGATCTCGGTACCGGTGGAACACCAGACGCCGGGCGGCAGCATCTCGAAACTACTTTCGGGTTTTCCCAGTTTGTTGCGCCTGGAAGTAAACGGGTCGGATTTCGTTGCGTCCTGGAAAGCAATGGAGGAGGCGGCGGCGCACTGCCGCGCGGGCATTGGGCCGGCGCTGGTGCACGCGCACTGTATTCGTCCCTATTCCCACTCGTTGAGCGATGACGAACGCAGCTACAAGACGGAAGCCGAGCGCGCCGAAGAGTCGCAGCGGGATCCGTTGCTGCTATTTCCGGCCTGGCTGCGGGCGAACGGTTATGCGGATGAGGAAGAGATCGCCGCGATTTATGCGGAAGTGGAGCGGGAAGTGGAGAGCGCGAGCGAGTATGCGCTGCAGGCGGGTCCTCCCGATCTAGGAACGGCGTTGCGCTTCCTCTATTCTCCCGCTGTGGATCCGACCTCGCCCCGCTTTGCGGCGGAGCCTTCGTTTACGGGCGAGCCGCGTACGATGGTCGATTCCATCAATCTGACGCTGGCCCATGAAATGGCCCGCGATCCGCGAGTTGTAGTGTTTGGCGAAGATGTGGCCGACTGTTCCCGGGAAGATAATCTCGGCGAAGTCAAGGGCAAGGGCGGCGTTTTCAAAGCGACGCTCGGGTTGCAGCGGCAGTTTGGCAGCAAGAGATGTTTTAATACGCCAATCGCCGAGGCGTGCATCGCCGGGCGCGCCATCGGCATGTCAACGCGCGGGATGAAGCCGGTGGCCGAGATCCAGTTCTTCGACTACATCTGGCCAGCGATGATGCAGATTCGCGACGAGATGGCGAATATTCGCTGGCGATCGAACAATGGTTTTTCCTGTCCCGCGGTGTTGCGCGTACCGATTGGGGGCTACTTGACGGGCGGCTCCATCTATCACAGCCAGTGCGGGGAAGTGGAGTTCACGCATATTCCGGGCCTGCGCGTTGTATTCCCGTCGAATGCGCTAGATGCAGTCGGCCTGCTACGGACGGCAATCCGCTGCGATGATCCGGTTCTATTTCTGGAGCACAAGAAACTGTACCGGGAACCCTACAACCGATCGGCGTATCCGGGGCCTGACTTTACGATCCCGTTCGGCAAGGCGCGGACGGTGAGGAGCGGATCCCATTTAACGATTGTCACCTACGGAGCCCTGGTGCAAAAGTCCTTGACGGCCGCCCAACAAATCGAGACGCGGCACCCCGGCAAAACCGTGGAAATCCTGGACCTGCGCAGTCTATCTCCCTATGATTGGGAGGCCATCGCCGCATCGGTTCGCAAGACGAGCCGCGTACTGGTTGCCTACGAAGACATGCTGAGTTGGGGGTATGGCGCGGAGCTGGCGGCGCGGATCGCCGATGAGCTATTCGAATATCTGGATGCCCCGGTAAAACGGGTTGCGGCAAAGGATACCTGGGTGGCCTACAGTCCCCTACTGGAGGATCATATTCTTCCGCAGGTGGACGACTTGGTGCGCGCGGGCGTTCATTTGTTGTCCTACTGAGCGCGGCGGTCCCTGGCCCCTACTGGCGGTCTCCTACCGGTCCGCGCAGACAAAACCTGTAATTGAACGGCAGAAAAGGAATAAGTTCTCGCTGCTATACTGAGCGGACTTACCTACGATGTTCGCACTCCTATGCGACCTTTCCTGCTTCTTGCCATTGCTGTCTGCCTGACCGCGGCGCCGCCGCACCGCTGGTGGAAGTGTCCTCCGCTGCCGGATGCGTTGGTCCACGACATGTTGGAAGGAAACGATGGCTATCTTTGGCTTGCTTTGGGAGATGGCCTCTACCGCTTTGACGGATACCGGTATGAACACTTTATTGAAAGCCCGATTCGTTCCCCCAGGGAACTGGCCGCGGTAGGACGGCATTTGTGGTTCCGCGAAATGCAGCGGGTGGGTTCGTTTGACGGGCAAACATTCAGCCCCGTAACCGTGATGCCTTATCACGCCGGTTTAACCGGGAATGGAAAGGCGCTGTTTTGGGCCACTGGAGACAAATGGCTGCGCGGACTGCCTGGAGCGCTGGCGGAGATTGGTGACAGCAACATTGGCGGGCTGACTTTCGACAACTCCGGCGGGGCGTGGGGCGTAGCCGATGACGACATCCTGCATCTTCCGCATGGCGCTAAGCGATTTGTCCGGCGTTGGCCGGGGACAGGCAAGGGATTTCACCGCGTTCTGTCGAGCGTTACGGGCCGTCTCTGGCTGTCCAACCGGACGAGTGCGATCGCCTACCGGGACGGACAACGGGACACGACCGTCGAGCCTGTCCACTGGCTGCCGAGCCAGGACGAGGGGATGGCCGTGATGGGCCGTCATGGCCGTGTTTGGATCCGGGGCCGCGACATTATCAGCGATCCTCCCGGAACGCGGTTTCAGTATCAGCTGACCGGACAAAAACAGATACCGGGTAAGATTGCCGAGGGTGCGGGCGGCTATCTCTGGCTGCACCAGCCGCCCAAGCTCTTGTCGCGTATGATTCCGGACCCGACCTGGACCCCCTACATGGAAGATGAGTTCGGCAAGGAGGGTCCTACTTTGACCCTGCGGGATGCCAAAGACAGGTTGTGGGCGGGAACCGGGACGGGAATGTATCTTTACGAGAACGGCTGGCAGCCTCGCGGCAATTCCACTCACTACTACGTGGACCTGCTGGCCCTTCCGGATGGCCGCCTATTGGCCGCGAGCCGACATCACGGGCTGTGGATCCTGGACGCCAATGGGAAACAGGCCGAACAAATCCAACAACCCGCATTGCCGGGAGGCCGTGATGTGACTCGCGACTTCCGTCGCCTGTTTCGCGATCACAACGGCCGGATCTGGGTGGGGAACCGCCACGTCTTCCTGGAGGCAATTCCGGTGAACGATAGTTTCCGGCTTGAGGTGCGAAAGCTGCCGACGGAGGTGGAGTACCTATCGCCTATCGACATGGCGGAGACAAAAGACGGGCAGCTATGGGTGGGACATACCGAAGGGCTCGCGCGGTTGAACGAACAAGGCGCGTGGGAACGTTTGCCGACGGACCGTCCCGTCTCCGAGGTCCGTACATTGAGTGTGGATGCGACGGGAAAAACGTTTTGGGTGGGGTATCGGAAGAATGGATTCTTTTCCCGGGTCGAGATCCGGAACGGCGTGGGCGTGGTAACGCAGTTCAATGCCAGCGCAGGGTATGGGCCGAGGGAGACGCGCTTTTTGCGCGTCGATTCCCGGGGTTGGATTTGGCGGGGCACGGACGATGGCGTGCGGGTGTCCGACGGTATTCACTTGCGGCCGGAGGACTGGCTGCATCTGCAAGGCTCCAACGGGTTGCCGGGTGGGGGGGCCAATCCAAACGGTTTCCGGGAGGAAACCGACGGAAGCGTTTGGCTCTGTACGACCAAGGGAACGGTTCACGTGCGGCCGGACCAGAAGTGGTTCGCGGCGCCGGAGACCGGCGCTCCGCTGCTTTCCCGCATAGACATCGACGCATCCGTTCTGCTAACAGGGTTGGATTCGCCTCCCGATGAGATTCCCCAGGGAACGAAACGGGTGCAGGTACATGTGGGTTCCCTGGCGGCATCGCCGTTTCGCGACTTCCCGTTCCGGTACCGGATGGACCCGCGAGACAGGGAGTGGAAAGTCGCGGAACGGGAAGTGATTGTGCTGGAAAATCCGGCGGACGGACGGTATCAGCTAGACGTCGCGTTTGCAGGAACGGGAAACAGCGGCGTGCGGACGTGGGCCTTCCGTGTAGGACCAGAGCCGCCTCCCTATCTGGCGTATGCGGCCGGCGCCGTTGCGGCGTTGGGCCTGGTAGGGTTCATTTTTCGCCGCAAGAGGCCGATGGAACTGTTTCGTTACCGGGTGGGCAAAAGAGTCCATGCCTGGCGGCACCGTTCCAATGAGGCAATGGCCTCGCAGCCAGAATTGGTAGGCCGCGTTCTTGGCGGAAGGTATCTGGTGAAGCGAATTGCGAGTACGGGAGGAACTTCGACTCTTTACGAGGCCGCCGACCAGCGAGAGGGCGGCCGGGTAGCGATCAAAGTGCTGGAAGGGCGCGCGGCGGAGACCAAGTGGACCCGCAAGGCGTTTACAACGGAGGCCGCCCTGTTGCGGAGCATTGCTCATCCGGGCGTGGTCCCGCTGCTGGAGTCCTGGATCGACGAGGAAGGCCGGCTGCTGCTGGTGATGCCCTATTTGAAGGGGCGTAGCCTGCGGAGTTGGGTGGGGTGTGGAGCCGAGGAGGCGGGACCGCTGTTGGAACAGTTGGGAGAGGCGCTGGACGCCATTCATGCCAGGGGAATTGTGCACCGGGATGTGAAGCCGGACAACGTATTAGTTACCGAAACGGGGACCGTGGTTTTGATCGATTTCGGCGCGGCGGGCATGGCGGGGCAGCGGGAAGGGATGGTGATGACCGACGGTATTTCGGGAACGCCAGCCTACATGGGGCCGGAGCGTTTGGGCGGCTTTTTTTCCGCGGCGACCGATGCGTACTCGCTGGGCGTAGTGGCGATGGAGTTGTTGACCGGCAAGAGGCCTGAAGGTTGGGAGGACGGGATTGGGGAGATCCGGGAACGATTTGGGGAGGCGGCGGCGGAGCGGTTTGCCGAGATTCTGGCCGATATGCCGGAAACACGACCGGTAAAGCTGGGCGACTGGGTTCGGGCGCTGCGGGCGGCTACGAGCCGTTGAGCCGTTTTGCCAGCCAATGGAGCGCGAATTCGGTATCGCGGCGAATAACGCTGACGCTGCGCTGCTGACAGGCGGCGAGTTCTTCGAGCGTATACTCTTCTACGAAACGAAGCCAGACGGTTTCCGCCGCCAGGGGATCGAGTTGACGGAGGTTGGCGAGCGTGTGCTGGATGGCCTGACGGAGTGCGGGGTCCAGGTTCTGCTGGTCCTGCGGATGGAGCGCGCGGACGAGCGTGGCGGCGTCAAAGCGGGAACGGACGGCTGCGGCGCGGCCACGGTCAATCAGCACCTGACGCATGGCGCGGGCGAAGAATCCGTAGAAGTGGCCACGGCTTTCCATAGAGAGTTTCCGGATATCGATTTTGCAGTAGGCGTTGTGAATGATGACGGTCGGGGAGATGCTGCTGCGGCGGTACTCCTTCCGCAGGAGGGCGGACGCGGCGCGCCGGAGTTTGGGATAGGCGAGCCGGAATAGGCGGTTGCCTGCTTCCTTATTGCCCGCGCGCGCCAAGGCAAGCAGATCGGTGAACTCAGTCATGGCGTTAATCTACAGATCATAGCGCTTAGCTGACCAAAGTGGGGGGCGGAGCGGCGCCGGTTGTTTCCGCGCCACAGAAAAGGGGACGGCGGCGGGAGACGGCGCGGGCGGAGAGCCGATCAGTGAATTGGGAGGCGACGTGTGCCGGTAAACAGGTTGCACTAAGTAAAACTCCCTAAGAACACAAGTACCTAAGTAACCCGGCACATGGGAGGTGAACTTATGGTTTTTGTTGCGCACCTATAGTTTACTGTTATTTCATGCCAAACTATGCCCCTCCGTATAACGAGGGTGTTAGACGCAACCCGTTCGTGATTTCGGACGGGTTGAGCGCAGCGGCCTATACGCGTCTGTGCTCCATGCTTCCTGTCGTGGCCGGACTATACCTTCTCTTTTCGATTCTTGCTTTGCCAGGCGCTATCAGCCTGGAGTGGTTCCTTGCGTTTGCCGCCGGCACAGGAAGTCTCGCAGCGTGGTGGCTGAGCCGCCGGAAGAAATTTCCGATTCGTTATACGCACGCCGCTGCGGGAGTGCTGGCCTTGGCGGTGACGGGACATGCGGTGAGCGGATGGGCAACGCGGGTGACCGAAGCACCGGCGACCGCGATTTTCCTGCTTCTGGTGGCGAGCGGCGCTACGCTCTATTCGCTGCGCTGGCATGTGGCGATTGCCGCGACGGCGCTCCTTGCTTGGATGGCGGCGGCCTGGCCCGCGGCCGGAGCCAGCGAAATGTGGTACGGGATGGTGGGACTGTTGACCACGGCGGCGCTCTCCACGTTCCTGGTGCACTACCGGGTGCGGAAGTTTCATGCGGGCTTGGCGGTGCGGGAAGGGACGTTTCATCAGGAGTATGTGGAACAGGCCGTGCAGGGTACGCAGGATGGTCTGTGGCACTGGGATCTAAAGACAGACGAATTTCACTATTCCGCCGCCTGGGCGTCGTTGCTGGGTTTCCAGCCGGAGGAACTGCGCAAGCATCCTGACGAATGGTTGACGCGCGTCCACCCGGGCTACATTGCGCGCCTGCGGAGCGAACTGTCGGCTCACCTGTACGGCGAAGCGCCGCATTTCTGCAACGAGCACCGGATCCAGCATAAAGACGGATCTTACATGTGGGTTCTGGCGCGCGGAACGGTGGTGCGGAATGCAGAGGGCGAACCGACCGTATTGGCAGGTTCCCACTCCGATCTTACGCCGCTAATCAAGGCGGAAAAGCGATTGTTGACCGATACGTTCAAAGACCAATTGACGGGACTGGCCAATCGGACTTTTCTGTTGAGCCACCTGGATATCGCAGTGGAAGAGAAGCAGACCCGCGGCCCCGCGGCGCCGCTGTTTGCGGTGATTTTCCTGGATTTGGACCGTTTCAAGTTCATCAACGACACCATGGGCCATGATGTGGGCGACGAACTGCTGATCGCCGTGGCGGGCCGTCTGCGGAACTGCGCACGGCAAGGCGACGTGGTGGCGCGGTTCGGGGGCGATGAGTTCGTGGTTCTTTTACGGAATCTGAAGGACGGCGATGAGGCTTTGGAAGTGGGCGAGCGGATGCTGCGGGCGCTGCTGTCACCGTTTCACTTGGGCAACCGGGAGATACAGAGCGGCGGCAGTATCGGCATTGCTCTGAGCCGTGATCCGTTCCGCAAGAGCGATGAAATCCTGCGCTATGGCGACATTGCCATGTATCAGGCCAAGAAGCGCGGCAAGGGACAGGTGGTGCTGTTTGACGCGACGATGCTGGAGGAGAGCAACCGGCAGGACGCGTTGCAGCGCGACCTGGAAATGGCGCTGCAGCGCAACCAACTGGTGCTTCACTATCAGCCGTCGATTCACCTGGCGACTGGCAAAATTATCGGCGCCGAGGCACTGATCCGCTGGCAGCGTTCGGCCGGGGAATTACTGCTGCCGGGCGAGTTCCTGCCGCTGGCCGAAAAGAGCGGGCTGATCAATGAGATTGGGGAGTGGGCGTTGCGGACGGCCTGTGCGCAGAACAGCGCGTGGCAGCAATCGGGAATGGGCCCCTTGAAGGTATCGGTAAATCTGGCCGCGCGGCAGTTGCAACAACAGGACCTGCCGCAGTTGGTGCAACGCGTCCTGGCGGAGACGAAATTGCGGCCCGAGTACCTGGAGTTGGAGTTGACCGAGGCCGCGCTGCTTCGGAACGTCGAGCAGGCGGCGGGAACGATCAAGGCGTTGGGCGATTCGGGCATCCGGACGGCGATTGACAATTTCGGCACGGGGTTTGCCTCCTTGAACTATCTGCGCCAATTTCAATTTCATACCTTGAAGATGGACCGTAAGTTTGTTTCGGAAATGACTACGGACCAGAAGGCGGCGGCCGCGGCGCGGGGCTTGATTACGATGGCGCACCACATGGGAATCAGCGTGGTGGCCGAGGGCGTGGAAAAACGCGACCAAGTCCAGTTTCTTGTTGCCGAACAGTGCGACCACGTACAGGGCTACCTGACCGGGCGGCCCGTGCCAGGAGACGTTCTCACCTCTATGCTTCGCGCCGGAGGCAATATTGCAAGGCCATCCCCTAAGCCAGCCACAGTGGCCGCCGACCTGTCCAACCTGCGGGCGGCGCACAGCGCTCCTCCGCCCCCGGCAAGGATGGTTGACCCCCGGCAGTTACGCGGCTAAGCTCATTTCGCGTTAAGCTACATAGCTTGCTGACCTCCATTCGTTTCCGGCTTAGCGTGATGATGCTGCTCGAGTATATGGTCTGGGGCGCCTGGTATCCGGACTTCTCGGCCTACATGGGCAAGGCGCTGCAGTTCAGCGATGGGCAGATCGGTGCGATCTATGCGCTGCTGCCGATCGGCTGCATGATTGCGCCGTTCTTCGCTGGCCAGCTCGCGGACCGGTTTATGCCTACCGACCGGTTGCTGGCGCTGCTGCATCTGGCCGGCGCCGTGCCGCTCTACATGATGGCGTCCGCGAATCAGTACGACGGGGTTTGGTTGTGGATGGGTATATGGGCGCTGCTATACGGGCCTACCCTCGCTCTGACGAATTCGATCTGTTTTCACCACATGCCGGCGGCGGAGGGCGAGTTCGGACTGGTACGCGTGTGGGGGACGATCGGGTGGATTGCCGTGGGATTGATGCTGGGCGTGGCGTTGCGGGAGTGGCTGCCGGGATTGTTGGGCGGGATGGGCGGATTTGACGGTATGTGGCTGGCGGCAGGGCTGTCGTTGGTGTTGGGCCTGTTCTGCCTGACGCTTCCGCACACCCCGCCGGCGCGGAAGAATGATAGCCCGCTGGCCTTTCTGGGCGCCTTGCAGTTGTTGAAGAACCGGGAGTTTGCCATTTTCCTGGCGCTGGCGTTCGTGGTGGCTACCGAATTGATGTTTTATTTCATCCTGACAGGGCCTTTCCTGTATGCGATTGGACTGCCGGAGGGTCAGGCGCCGGCGTGGATGGCGATTGCACAGGCGGCGGAGATATTGACGATGATCTTCTTGCCGAAGATGCTGCGGCGATGGGGAATTCGCGGCACCATGGCCGTAGGTATTCTGGCGTGGCCGGTGCGCTATGCGATCTTCGCCCTGGGCGGGCCTCTTTGGCTGGTTCTGGCGTCGTTGACGCTGCACGGAATCTGCTATGTTTGCTTCTTCACGGCGTCCTACATTTATGTGGACCAGGTGGCGAGTCCGGAGATCCGCGCGTCGGCGCAAGGGCTGATTGCATTCGTTCTACTGGGCCTGGGCATGGTTGTCGGCAGCCGTTTCGCTGGTTACATCGCCGAGACCTACAAGAACGATTACACGCGGATCTTCCTGGTGCCGCTGGTGCTGACGGTGATCTGCGCCGTGGTATTCATGGCGCTATTCCGGCCGACGACCAGCAAAGCGTAGCGACTTATTTGTGACGCCAGGATTCCCGGACGATGATCCAACGGCCGTCCAGGCGGCGCATTTTCACCGTTCCAAACTCGGGGCCGTTGGCTCCGGTTCCCGTGACTTCCAACTCGGCGGTTTCTCCCGTTTCCGTGGCGCGAAGAACGGTGATGTTTTTCGGCTGCATGGACTGGATGAATTTCAGCATTTCCGGGAATTCCGGCGTGTTAATCTTCTTGCCTTTTTCAGGATCCACCGATTGCAATAGCCCGGCTTTATCCCCTTTCCGGAGCGCCGCTACGTAGACCATGTAGGCTTTGGCTGAGGCGGCATTCTGGGCGGCTGCGCTATCGGCGGGTGACGGTTCGGGACGGGTAGGCGTGCTTTCAATGGGCGCGTCGACCGTGAATTCGAAATAATATTCGGTTTCGCCGAGCTTGGAAGGTTTCTCCATTTGGACGGAACCTGTGATGCGGCCGTTGGCAATGGCCAGCTTGTAGGGATTTGGGGACTGCGAGCCGGAGAGGCTGGTCTGGCTCTTTTGGGAGCGAATGATCCAGGAGACGCCGCCGCCGGTGAGCTCGAATTCCACGGCGTTGAGTTTGCCTTGCCAGGTGAGTTCGCGGAGGGCATCGTTATCAAGGCGTTCGGCGGGCGAAAGTTCACGGTCCGCGGCAAGAACGTAGTGGGACAGCTTTTTGGAGTCGAACGCGCTCGGGGCCTGGCGGGCGTAGACGTGGGTGAGCGGAATCGTCCGTTTCCCGAGGACGAGCTTGCCCGGTTCATCGGCCAGCAAGGCACAAGAGAATAAGAATAAAAGGCGCTTCATGCTACCTGGTAAGGCGTATATGGCGGTTGAAAGTAATCAGCTCTGGAGCGAGAGGAGATTGTCGCCAAAGATGGCGGCGGCATCCGGTGCGCTGATGCCGATGCTGGAGAGGGCGGCGCACTGCGCATCGAAAACGGGGCGCACCCAGCCGCGCGGGAAGAAGGAGGAGTCCGTGCCGAATAGCAGGCGGCGCGGCCCGGCGACAGCGAGGGCACGGCGGAAGACGGCTTCGAGCGTGAGGTCTTCATAACGCATCCAGGAGTTCGAACTGGAGGTGTCCAGATAGACGTTCGGACAGAGATCCGCGAGCATCAATGTTTCCCGGAAGTATCCGGCGCCAAAGTGCGGCACGATGAACCGTATGCCGGGGTGGCGGAGGGCGACGTGGTGCAGATCGAGCGGATGGGAGAACCGCATGTCGAACGGAGAGGGGAGGCCGAGGCGTTTGCGGATTCCGACGCTGAGGACCCCGCAGTGAACGAAGACATTGCGCCCGGCGGCTAGCTGCCAGAGTGGTTCCAGTCGTTCATCGGCGACCGAAAAACGCTGCATGGCCGGGAAGAGGCAGACAGTGCGCACACCGGCCGAGAAGGCGGATTGAAGCCGTTCGGCGGCATCCGGCGCCAGCGGGTTCAGGAGAAATTGGCCGTGTAAGCGGCCCGGTTGGGCGGCTACGGCTTCAATGACGGAGGCTTCGTCGCCAGGAATGCTGGAGATGACGGCGGCCGAGGCGACGCCGTGGCGGTCCAGTTCCGCGGTCCATTGCCCGGCAAGGTCAGCGTTGCTTTCCGGGGGCGCGATCCACTGCAGTTGCTCGGCCACGCTGGCTGGTTCCCGGCCGCCTGTGAGTAGACGGAAGAATTGGTGAGAGAAGAAGTGGATGTGGGCATCGCGGACGGCGAGGTCGCCCCAGGGGGTCTGCACAGAATTAGGCTCCCGCCATGGCTTCGCCGTTGGGGCCGAATCGGGTGATACCTGCAGACAACGCTAGTTGCGTGAGTCCGGCGACGTTGTTGACGCTTAGTTTTTTCATCATGGTTTTCCGGTAGCTGCGGACCGTTTGCAGGCCGAGATCGAGCATAACTGCAATCTCTTTACTGGTTTTACCTTCGGCCACCAGGCGGAGGACCTGGAGTTCGCGGGGCGAGAGCCCTTCCAGCATAGATGGGACCGGTTTGTGCTCCAGGTCACCGCGCTGGATACGGACGAGCAATTTTTCCGAGACCTGCGGGCTCATGTAGAAGCCGCCTTTGGCCACGGTACGCAACGCATCGACAAGATCGCTGTCGGAGGCCTTCTTCAAAACGAAGGCGCGGGCTCCTCCGCGAATGGCGCTGACGACGGAGTGTTCATCATCGTACATGGAAAGGATGATGACCTTGGCGTCGGGGGAGTGGCGGAGAATCTCCGCCGTCGCCTCGACGCCGTTCAAACCCTGTAGCCCGATGTCCATCACGACGACGTCCGGATTGAGCTTGCGGCTCAGTTGGACTGAGTCGGTTCCGTTTTCCGCTTCGCCTACAACCTCGAAATCATCTTCCGCCCGAAGGATAGCTTTAATCCCATCGCGGAGAATTTTGTGGTCATCGACAAGCAAAACTTGGAAGGGCATACGAAAGCCGGGAGCCTTGTCCAGAAAAACAAAACAACACTAGATTGTTTGGACCCTTATGATTGTACCTTGCGAAGGAGCGGATTCGATGTGCAATTGTAGGGAGGCTTTTTCTGCATAAAGGCCCATTAATACGAGTCCCGCACCGGGCGGCGAGCGGTAAACGGCGGAGGGATCGAAACCTCTACCGTTGTCATGGATACCGGCGGAGAGACCTTCGTTACAACAGCGGAGAAAAACGGTGACCTCCGTGGCCGCCGCGTGACGCTGGACGTTTTCCAAAGCAAGTTCGATGACACGATAGACCGCATAGGCGTCCGGAGAAGGGAAGCGCCGTTCCTCTTGGACGTGCAGGCGAATGGGGACGGCGGGCGATTCGCGCCGGAAACGTTCGACCAGAAGTTCGACCGCTAGCGGGAGGCCGGAGCGCTCCACGACATTGGTTTGCAGACTCTTGCACGCCGTCCGGATACTCTCGACGACCTGTTCCAACCGTTGGCGAATCTGCGCCGATGTCTCCGGGTCGCCGCCTAGAGAATGAAGAAGAAAGGCGGCGGCGATGAGCGTTTGGCCGGCCTCATCATGCAAAAGCCGCGCTACCTCGGTAGCGCGGCTTTCCTTATCGAACACTAGGGCTGCCAGTTTGTCGATGCCGGCGGGCCTTTCAGACATCAACGAAAGCTACTTTTTGCGGGCGAGCGCTTTGCGGCCGGTTTCGGCAATGTCGGCGCCGGTCATTTTGTACTTTGTCAGCACTTCCTCCGGCGTACCGCTTTCGGCGTAGAAGTTGCCCATGCCGTGGAACTCCATGACGCAGGGGTTGGATTCGCATACCGCCTGAGCCACCTTCACGCCAAGGCCGCAGTCGGTAAAATGCTCTTCGGCAACCACAAGACAACCTGAGTTTTTCGCCGCGTTGGCGATGGCGTCTTTGTCGAGCGGCTTGATGGTATGGATGTCGATGACGCCCGCCGAGATACCTTCCGCTTCCAGAATCGCGGCGGCGCGAATACATTCGGCCACCATTAATCCGGTCGAAATGAAGGTGAGATCCGTGCCTTCGAGTAGCGTTATCGCTTTGCCAATTTCGAACTTTTGGCCGGCCGGGTAGATGACCGGAGCCTTCACACGGCCGGCGCGAATAAACACCGGACCGTCATGATAGGCTGCCGCTTTCACCAATTCGTAAGTCGCCACCTCGTCGGCGGGGCTCAAAACGGTGAAGCCGGCCAGCGAACTGGCGAGGCTCAGATCCTCCACCGACATCTGGGACGGGCCATCTTCCCCGATCGAGATGCCGCTATGGGTCCCCACCACCTTCAACGGTACCTGGGCATAGGCCACGTTGACGCGGAGCTGTTCAAAGCCCTTGTTCAGCACAAAAGCCGAAAAGCTGGCCACGAAGGCAACCTTGCCGCTGGATGCCAGACCGGCGCCGATGGAGACCATGTTGGCTTCGGCGATGCCGCAGGAATAGAAGCGTTCCGGGAATTCCTTGGCGAACAGATGCGTATAGGTGGACTTGGAGAGATCGGCGTCGCAAACGACAACGTTCGAGTCGGATTTGCCGAGTTCAACGAGAGCCTTGCCGAAGGCTTCGCGCGTCGCGGCGCCCAACTTCAATTCAAATTTCTCTTTCACGCTCATGCGCCAATCTCCTCCAGAGCCTTTACGAGTTCATCTTTGGTCGGCGCAACGCCGTGGAATTTCGGATTGTTCTCCATGAAGGAGACGCCCTTGCCCTTTATGGTGTGCGCAATGAGCACGCTGGGCTTGCCCTTGGCGAGCGACGCGTCGGCGAACGCTTTCTGCAGGGCGGCGATGTCGTGGCCGTCTACTTCAATGACGTTCCAGCCGAATGCCCGCCACTTGTCGGCAAGCGGTTCCAGTTCCATGATGTCTTTTACGAAACCGTCCAACTGGATGCGGTTGTAATCGACGATGGCGACGATGTTGTCAACCTTGTGGAATCCGCCGTACATGGCGGCTTCCCAGATCTGGCCTTCTTGGATCTCACCATCGCCCAACAACACATAGACGCGCGTGGGGGACTTATCGAGACGGGCGGCTTCAGCCATGCCGAGGCCGAGGGAAAGGCCGACGCCGAGCGAGCCTGTCGAGGCTTCCAGCGCGGGAATAAAGCGGCGGTCGGGGTGGCCCTGATAGATGGAGCCCAGACTGCGCAGCGTGTGCAACGACTCCGCTGGCGTGTAACCCGCTTCCGCAAAGACGGCGTAGAGCACCGGGGCGGCATGGCCTTTGGACAGGATAAACCGGTCGCGTTCCGGCCATTTCGGATTGGCCGGGTCATGACGCATCACGTCAAAATACAAGGTGACCAGCGCTTCGACGGCAGACAAAGAGCCGCCGGGATGGCCCGATTTCGCAGCGGCAATCATGCTGACGATGTGCCGGCGCACACGTCTGGCGATTGCTTGCAATTCGCCAATATCGCTCGTTTTTTGCATAGATTCTCTCTACTCTATCATTTTGGCGCGTGAACTCTGCATTACCATGGTCCCAAGAGCACTTCCGGAGGTTCCATGCGCGCCCCTTATTTCTTTGCCCTTTTCTCTGTTCTGTTGACCGGGCAACCGGCTGCCGAATCAGCGTCGCATTGCGTGGTGGTGAGCGAGGGCGCTCCCGCACTGCCGGCCCGGTTGCTGGAGGGCCAGGGCAAGGTGGATTTCCCTATCACAACCAGCAGTCGTGAAGCCCAATCCTTCTTCGCGCAGGGAGTGGCTCAAATGCACTCGTTTTGGGCGCGCGAAGCGGAGCGCAGTTTCCTGCAGGCCGCGCAACTGGACCCCACGGCGCCAATGCCATGGTGGGGGGTGGCCATGGTTGCCGCGGGAGATTTCCGGCCCCATTTCCAACTCGTCCGCGACAAGCATTTGCCCGGTACTTTGCCATCTACTCCGAACGAAAAGCGCGCCCTCGCCGCCGCCCGGCGCGCGCTCCAACTCGCCGCCGCTCCCGGCAAAGCCACGGACCTGGAGAAGCTCTACATTGACGCCGTCTGGGCGCGGCGCAATCCGGATTCCGCCGACCGGGAGGCAGGTTATATCGCGGGACTGCGCAAGGCGGCGGCCGCCGATCCGCAGGGCGTGGAAGCCCAGACTTACTTGGCCTTACACCTGATGGACGGCTTTGAAACGCCGGCGAAAACACCGCGGGCAGGTTCGATGGAAGCCGTCGAGATTCTCCGGAAACTGACCCAAACGCACCCGGAGCACCCCGGCGTACACCACTACATCATTCACGGGTGGGAGGGATCCCTGTTTGCCAAGGACGCCTGGGCGAGCTGTGAGAAGTATGCGGCTCTGGTCCCCAATATTCCGCACGCCCTCCACATGCCCGGCCATATCTACGCGCAAACCGGCAAGTTGCAAGAGGCGGAGCACGCCTTTACGGTTGCGGCCGGTCTGGAACGTCGATACATGGCGGCGGACAAGGACTACGGCAATGGCCACCATGGGCACAACGTGCATTTTCTGGCTGTGGTCCTGACGGCGGATGGGCAGTATGACAAGGCGATTGCCGCCGCGCAGGAGTTGTTGGGCTTCGCTGAAACGGAGAAAGAAAAGAAGACGCCGGATGCCTACCGCACGGCGTTCCGGCAAGGGTCGTTCGCCATGGTCCGTACGCTCGTCTGGGCCGAGAAGTGGGATGACATTCTGGCGGGAAAGCTGATGCCTGAATTGTCCACGCCGCGCGAGAAGTTCTGGCGGCATTGGGCCAGGGCGCTCGCTTTCAGCGCCAAGAAGGACACGGCTTCCGCCACAGCGGAACTAGCCTCCATGCGCGCGGTCCAGACCGGCTTTGAAGCGCAGGTGAAGGTTGCGCCTCCCCGCGAGTTCAACGTGGCCTTGCAGGACGTGCAGGGTTTCCTCTACCTCGCGCAAGGCAAGCGGAAACGAGCCTGGAAAACGCTCGAAATGGCCTCGGAAGCGGAACGTGCGCTCCGCTACAATGAGCCGCCCATCTATCCGCGCCCGGTGGCGGAGGCTTGGGGACAGGCCGCTCTCCGGGCGGGCGACCGGAAACTGGCGGAAAAGGTATTTCGCCTCGCGCTCCAGGAGTTGCCGGAGAGCCGGATTGCCAGGGACGGTTTGCGGCAATTGACGACACAACGGCAGGACCCGTCGGCCCCGGCGGGCGGCAATTAAGGGCCTGCCCCATGCCGTTGGTGCGGATCGCGGGCGCCGGACTGGCCGGATCGGCCGCGGCGTTGTCGGCCCTTCGGGAGGGAGCGGGCGCTCGCATGTGGGATCCTTCACGGATTCCCAAGCACAAGGTTTGTGGTGAATTTCTGACGCCCGAGGCCGCCCCCGTATTGGCTGGACTCGGGCTTTGGGATGCATTCCAGGAGCTACGGCCGGCGCGGATGCAGCGGCTGCGTCTGATTTTCGGCACACGAGCTGTCGAGAGCCGTCTGCCGGAGCCGTCCTACGGGATCAGCCGCTACCGTCTCGACGCTCTATTGCGCGGCGAGGCCGAGGCCCGCGGCGCCCAGTGGATTGTCGAACGGGTTCCCGGACTGGTGGATGTCGTGGCCCACGGCAGGCAGTCGGCGGCGGAGGGACGGAACCGGTTATTTGGTTTCAAAGCCCACTTTTCCGGACCGGTATCCGACGCGGTGGAACTCTATTTCTTCGATGGTCTCTACGTCGGCGTCAATCCCGTTGAGAACGGTTATACGAATGTATGCGGTCTCGGTTCGGAGGAGCGTTTGCGGCAATTACAATTTGACTACGACGCCCTTCTCACCCGCAATGCGGCCCTGGCGGACCGTCTTCGTCCGCTTACACGCACCTTGGAGTGGTTGTCCACCGGGCCGTTGGTGTATCACAGCCAATTAGCTAACCCGCCCGCGGGTGGGTTGCTCGCCGGGGATGCTCTCCAATTCATAGACCCGTTCACAGGTACTGGTATGACTACTGCCCTCTGGAGCGGGGCATTGGCTGGCCGCTCTGTCGCTCTAGGGCTTCCGAGAGAGGCGTACTATGCGGAGGTTGCGGCGGGACTCGATCGGCAACAGCGTTGGTGCCGGCGGCTCCGGGGAGCACTCGAACGGGGCTGGCCGTTACATTTTGCGCCATATTTGCCGCCCCAATGGCTGTACGGCCTCACGCGGCCCCAAATAGAAAGCCGGTGAGCACTCGGAGGAGGATGCTCACCGGCTGGTCGTATTCTCCGCTGCGGGCGGATGGCTCGACCGAACTCAATTTCTTCAATAGACCCGTACGGGGGGGCGTACTTCCGTACCGGGTCCTAATTCTTATACTAACCCCGAACTAGTAAAATTGTGTAGTACCCCATCATAAAAATTGTGAAAAGGGATGCAATCCATAGAGTAATTGTCACCCAAGTCGAGGGGTAAACCGCCTTCGGCATGTGCTTGTAACGCAGATAGAGCGTTCCAATTGCGATTACCGGCAGCATCAGCGCCTGCGCCACGCCGCCAATCTTTACCATGTAACTCGGATCAACTTTCAGGAAATACAACCCAACCGGAATCAGCAGTAGTCCGACAATAAATCGCTTTCTCCACTGCACGCGCGTCGCATAGTCGCCCCGGTCATATACGCCGAGTAGCGCCACCATATCGGCATAAACGCGGCTATTGGCCGCTGTCGCCGCGAAGATAGTGCCGTACAGCGTGGCAATGGCGCCCGCGTAAAACAGCCATAACGCCCAAGGTCCCAACGTTTCGGTGTACATACGGGACAGCACCGCGATCATCTCGTTCCCTTTCGGCAACAGGCCTTGCGAATGCAGTACACCCGCGCCCAGAAGATAGAACGCCAATGTGGCTACCGTGTAAATCACCATGGACGCCAGAATGTCCACGTTCATCACCTTGATCCACCCGTGGGCCCGTCGGCGCCACTCCGGCGTCGAATCGATAGGCCCGGTATACCGCGCATACCCTTTTTCCACGCACCAGTAGGGATACATGAACAACTCCGCCGCTCCCACTCCCGTTATCCCAAAAACAGCCACGGCCGTGGTCAAACCGCCGCCCGGCAATTGAAACGTAAATCCTTCGGCCAGTTGCGCCAAGGAAAAATACTGCGGTTTCGCCGTGAGCATCAACGCGCAAAGCAGCGTCAACATCGTAAACAGCCCAACCTTCAACGTCGCCAGATGTTCAATGCGGTCGTA
Organism: Bryobacteraceae bacterium; assembly: GCA_035714175.1. Classification (GTDB taxonomy): domain Bacteria; phylum Acidobacteriota; class Terriglobia; order Bryobacterales; family Bryobacteraceae. The sequence goes on from DASTML010000220.1 coordinate 19,797, forward strand.
GCCGCCCCCCAACAGCAGCCACAGCGTAAAGGCCAGCAGAATCAAGACCCACACGGAAATGGTCATCGACGGCACCAGGGTATTTAGCACTTGCGCCACGCCGGCGAACATCGCTCCGATCTGGAACATGGTCACCAGTACCATGACCGCCCACATCCACACCACCCAACTCACACCGAAACGCGGGCCAGGTACCAAATTGAAAGAGGCGAGCCCCGTCTTTCCTGTCGCGATGGTAAATCGCCCCATCTCCGATTGAATCGCCGGCTTGAGAAAACAACTGATGACGATGATCCATAGCGCGAGGTAGCCCACTTCGGCTCCCAGCGTCGTTGTCGCAATCAGTTCGCCTGATCCGACAATCGAGGCCGCCAGGATCATTCCTGGGCCGATTCGCTTCAGAATTTCGCCGAACTGGACAGGAGGCTCGGCCACATCTTCGGTGTGGTAGGCGTAGGGGTCTTTGAGCACGGGGGCCGCGGGTTGCAGGCGGGCTTCGGTAGACATCCCCGATACTCTATCGCGTTTGCGCCCTCCGGAGGCGAATACATAATGGAACATGTTGCCCGCGCCGGCTTCCCCGCAACCGGTTTCGCCGGAACCGCTGTCCATCGACCCGCCATTTCGCCTCGTCCGCCCCTTCATCCGGCAGTCCTGGTTGACGCTTACCTTCCTGCATTGGCCGTTCCCGCCGGAAGCGGTCCGACCGTTGCTGCCGCCTGGCCTGGACTTGGATCTATGGGAGGGTCGCGCCTATGTCGGCCTGGTTCCGTTTCTTTTGGACGACATCACCCTGGCCGCCGCGCCTGCCGTACCCTGGCTCTCGCGTTTTGACGAAACCAACGTCCGCACGTACGTCTACGATGCGGCGGGCCGCCGGGGAGTCTGGTTCTTTTCTCTTGATGCAGCCCGGTTGGCCGCTGTCGTGGGCGCGCGTGCCTCCTACGCGCTTCCGTACTATTGGGCGAAAATGTCCATCAGGGAAGAGGGCGGGGAAGTGCGTTATTCCAGCGTCCGCCGGTACGGTCCTCCGGCCCATTCCAGGATCGCCGTACGCCCCGGCGCCGCCATTGCCAACCCTTCGGAACTCGAAGTGTTTCTTACCGCGCGCTGGCGCCTGTTCGCCTACCGACGCCGGCTGTTGCAGGCCGCGGTCGAGCATCCACGTTGGCCGCTCCAACGCGCGGTGGTGCATCAGTTGGACGAGACTCTGCTGCGCGCGGCCGGTCTGCCCGCGCCGGTGGGCGAACCGCTGGCGCACTATTCTTCGGGCAGGTACAAACTGACCAGATCGGTCCGTTACCCGAGTAAATATTATAGTTTGTAAAGAACTTATTGCGTAGGCGGTGTTGCTGTGCGATCATCCGTTCAATCGAAGGATCGGCAAATTCATTGAGCGGGGATTCCCAGGCTGGGTGAAGCTTGGGCCGCTTCCGGTCGCGTAGGGGCGGCTGTGGAGAACAATCAGCATGAGTCGTGCGAGTATTAGCGCCTTTTTTCCGGCGTACAACGACGGCAAAACCATCGGAGATCTTGTCCGGAAGACTCTCGGCCTGCTGCCATCATTGACCGATGATTATGAGGTAATCGTCATTAATGACGGGAGTTCCGACGACACCGCGCAGGTGCTCGCCGAACTGCAATCGGCCCATCCGGAGCGCCTCCGTGTGGTGACCCATTTACAGAACCGCGGCTACGGGGGAGCCCTTCGCAGCGGTTTTGCGGCCGCCACGAAGGATCTTGTTTTCTACACGGACGGCGATGCCCAGTACGATCCTCTGGAGTTGGAACAACTCGTCCAAAAGATGCGGCCTTCCGTCGGTGTCGTGAACGGCTTCAAGATTACCCGGAATGACCCCTGGCATCGCGTGGCCATTGGTTGGCTCTATAACCGCTTTGCCCGTTTCATTTTCGGCATTCAGCTTCGCGACATCGATTGCGACTTCCGTCTCATTCGCCGCGAGTTGCTGGAGGAACTCTCACTCCGCTCCACCAGCGGGACCATCTGCGTGGAACTTGTCAAAAAGCTGGAGCTGTGCCCGTACCTGGTGGAAGAAGTCGGCGTGAGCCACTATCCCCGTCTGCACGGCAAGTCGCAGTTCTTCCGAATCCAGTCGCTGGCGTCTACGTTTTTCCAGTTGATTCGCCTGTACGTCACCCTGGTCGTCATGCCGCAGATGACCGGCCGCGACGTTCGCACGGCCTGACAAACAACCGCCTGACGAACAACGAGAGCACGATGGCTATCCTTACTGGATAGCCATCGTCACTGTCTGGCTGTCGACTCCGTTGGCCCGGACCACAACCGGCACCGCGTTACCGGCCGGTACGCCTTCAGGCACCACCGCGGTGACCATGTAGATGCCGATCAAGCCCTCCGCCAGGTAGCCGCTCACATTGCCGGCCTCCCGCCCGCCGATGCGCACCTGCAGGTTGTTGGAAGCAAAGTGGAGCTGGTCGCCTGTTACGGCGCGTCCTTCGTCAAAATACGGATTGGTCGCGCCAAGGCCTGTAGTTACGATGCGGATGTATTCGCCAGCTTTTGCAGGCGTTTCCGGTACCGCATAGAGCCAGACATCGGGAAGAAGACGGAAGATTTGTCCCTGTCCCTCGCCGGTTCCCGTCAACGTGATGATGGCCGGGGAGGCAGTGGCGACGCCGAGCGCCGAGGGGGCCGATACAATATCGCCCCGCCGCAGGACCATGCGGTATTCGCTGGAATCCAGGTCGTAGGGAACCTGCAAGTTTACCTGTGTCGGGGAGGCGTAGAGCAGCGGCGCCGCTTTCCCGTTGAACTGTACCTGCAAGCCGTCGAGTTCGGTGGGATAGACGCCCGGCTGGTCGATGCCCAAATGTTCGCCAATGGCCAAGTTCTCCCCGTAGATGGTAATAAACGCGCCTGGGGCCGTAATCGACTTCTGCTGATAGCTGATGGCATCCACAACGCTGAACGATTTCAGGCTCGGTACGTTCGAATCGGCCACTCGCCCATTCACTGTCAGCGTACCGACATAAATCTCGCGTTCAGAAATGCCGCGGACCGCCACCACCTTGGCGGAGAGGTTTTCCCCCGTCCGTTCCGGCTTCCAGAACACTTCCCACTCGCCGTTGCCTACCGAAGTTACCGTCACCGAACCGTTGGCCGGTTCCGTGGTGAAACGGAACTGGGCCTTATCGGAGGCGTTGATTAACTGGTTGCATTCGTCCTTCAATTCGAAAATGAACCGCAGGCCGACGTTCCGCACCACCGTGTACGGCAAACCAGGCGACTTGGGCGACACCAGCAGCCGGGCGCTGGCGCAGGACCCAATGGCGCGGTCGCCGCCCTTGCGCACCTGTTGCGTCGCCTGGATCGGAGCCGTGATGACATTCAGGTTGTAGATCAACTTCTCGCCATTGGCAAACAACACCACAATGTCTTTGATCTCGGAACCATCCGTCGTATTGCCGCTGCGGCTGACGTCCAACTGCACTTCATTCTGGCCTTTGCCCACCACGCCCTGCGTGGAAGGAATCGAAACGGTACCCGCATCGCCGCCCAACGTGTAGGTGCTGTAAACGGCAGGCGCGTCGGCCCGGCTGAAAACAGGAATCGTAATGGTGGCATTCCGTGCGGAGGAAAGGTTCAGCGTGGATCCAGCCGACCCGCTCTCGTAGAGCCGTTGCACGGTGGAGCCTTCCGGATAATAGAAGACCGTCAGGAATCGCCGGGCCACGCCTTGCTGCGTCTGCGTTTCAAAGGTGACGATGCTGCTGGTCTGGCGCGTAGGCAACGCGGCGCGGTCCAGAACCACGTCATACCCGAGAACCAGTTTCCCGTCGTCGGTACGGGTCGATGTACCGCGTTCCACTTTGTACCAGGGTGTCGCCGCGGTC
>DASTML010000221.1:0-36888 GCA_035714175.1 Bryobacteraceae bacterium
TTTCCGTCCAAATGAACCTCACGCGCGGCGGCGGCTACACGCCTCACAAGGCCAGTCAGGTGCTCACCAAGAACTACGGGGACTGCAAAGACAAGGCCAACCTGATGAAGGCCCTCCTGGCCGCCGCCGGCATCGAATCTCACTTGGTGGCTATCTACTCCGGCGCCCGCGACTTCGTGCGCCCGGAGTGGCCCTCCACTATGCAGTTCAACCACATGATCATCGCCGTACAAGCCCCTAGCGACGCCGCCCTCCCCACCATCCTGGAGTACCCCGCTCTTGGCCGCCTGCTCTTCTTTGACCCCACCGACCCCTACACCCCGGTGGGCGACCTCCCCTCCGACGAACAGGGCAGCCACGCCCTGGTCATCGCCGGTGAAAAGGGCGGACTGGTCCGCATCCCCCTCACCCCCGCCTCCTCCAACCGTGTTGTCTCCGAAACCGCCGCCGTCATGACCCCGGCGGGAGGGGTGACCGTGAAAACCAGCCAAAAATACTACGGCCAGAGCGCCAGTGCCCTCCGTTCGTTCAGCCGCCGGGTGGATGAAGCCACGTTTCGCCGGTATTTTGAGCGGATCCTGACGCGCCGGTTGGGTGGACTCACCTTGCAGGCCATCCAGGGCGTCGATAGCCCTTCCGGCGAGTGGGACCTGTCGCTGGAGTTTAAGGCCCTGCAACTGGGTAAGTTGATGCAGGACAGGCTGTTAATCGTGGCGCCAGGGGCCATGGTCTCCAGCCGTCCTTACGCGTTTCCCCCCATGCAGCGGAAGCTTCCGGTAAAACTGGAGGCGCAGGTCCGGCAGGATCGCGTGGTTCTGCAACTGCCGGAGGGATTCCAGATGGACGAACTCCCTGATCCGGTGCAATTGAAAGGGCCGTTCGGCGAGTTCCGCGCGAAGTGGAAAGCCGAAGGCGGGACTCTGGAGATGGAACAAACGTTGGAAGTCTATGATTCCACTGTTCCGGCCGCCGATTATGCGAAGGTCCGGGACTTCTTCGAGCAAGTGGGAGGAGCGGAGGGTGCGGCCGCCGTTCTCGTCAAGAAGTAGCTTGACCTTGAAGTTGTCAGTTGATAATGTTGATCCATGAAGTCAACTAATGAAAGTGTCTCCTTGTGCTGTTGTTGGCGCCAAAATGCGGCTTTTTTGCACCGTTTTGACGCCCTAAGGAGACATTTTGCATGTACTTTGACGCCAGTTTTACGCACTTCCTTCTCGATTTTGCCCGCCTGACGTACCGCCTCCCGCCCCAGGGTGTGCTGGCGGAGACGGTGGAGTCTCTCGCCATTCTTTTGGGAACGGCCCGGTTGGCCGCCTGGCTTTCCGGGCCGGCGGAGGGCGCGATGATCGCCCACAGTTCGGTTGGCCAGCAGCATGGGGGACGGGCGGTCCAGACTTTTTCCAGCCGTTTACGGGTGCGGGGAATCTGCTACGGGCAGTTGCAAGTAGAAGTGCTGGGACCGCCGCGGGAGGACTGGCCGTCTATTCAGGCCGGTCTCGAAACCCTGGCCCTGCAATTGGGTCTTTACGGGGAACGCTGCCGGCTGCAACAGCGCCGTGCGGCGCTCCGGCGGCAGGTGGTCCAACTCCGCAGCCATCTGGCGGCGGAGAAGGCAGCGGCGCGCGCAAGGGGTATTGTGGCGCGCGACCGGGGCATTGGGGAAGCCGATGCGCGCCGATGGCTGCAGGCCGAAGCGTCGCGCCGGGGTCAAGCGCTACGGGCGGCTGCGGAGAGGATCATCCTGCGGGAAACGGCACTGCCTAGCGTTCCGGGACGGCCGGCGGCTTAGGTCCCGGCTTCGTTCAGCATGCCGCTCAGGGTATTGAAGAGAGTCGTCCCGTTGGAGCCGTCGGGGTCGGCGACCTCCGGTTGGGCCGGGAGGATGGAGTTGTCCGGAGGACCGGGCCAGATGCTCTGGATACGTCCGAAACCGCCTTGGGCCAGGAGGTCCGATACGAGGTCGAACGCGGAGGCCGGCCGGCCCAGGCGGACGAATTCTCCGCTGAGCGGTTGCCCGGCGGCCGGTACGGGGACGTTGAGTTTGGCTGCCATCAGGGCGCGCCGGAAGTTGCGGACCTTGGTGGAGTAGCCATCGGTAATCTGCCGGTCAAAGGAGGCGACGGCGGCGCTGCCGTCGAATGTCATGCCGCGCCGGCGGAAGTGCGTGGCGCCGGTGAGGCACCAGACGTCATCCACGATGACAGTAGTGGTCCGTATGTAGGCGGCCCGGCCGGGGAAGCCGACGGGGTGGAAGAGCAGAACACGATCCTTGGCGGCCAGTTGCAGGTCTCCGAGGGCCTCCATGCGGGCTTGATAGTGTTGGCGGTGAAAGGTCCGGAAATTATCCGCGAAGTCCGAGAAGCGGGGCGTGCAGATGATGACGCGCAGGTTGGGATGCACCTGCAGGCGGGCGGCGAGGGCGGCGACAAGGTCCAATTCAAAGGGCTGGGCATTCCCGCGCGCAGTGCGCGCAAACTGCGGAGATTCGATATAGACCAGTTCGCGGGCCTCGGCAAAAGCCCGGCGGAGCGACCACTGCGCATCGCGGAAACCGTGTCTGGCGGCGAAGAACTCACGGCGGATCTGCTGTTGTATGCGCGGTTCGTTGTTGATATTGATGTTCAGATTCGGCGCGGGCACTCCCATGGCTTGGGCCGCATTATTGATCATTTGGTTCACGGTGTTGCCCTGGGGCGGCGGGTTCAGGCTGCCAAGCCAGGAGGTCTCGCAGCCGGCGGCGACGGTTTCCAGAAGAACGCCGGTACCGGTGTTCGCCGTATTGGCGGCATCCGAAGGCACATCAAAGTTGTCTCCCGCCGTGGCGACGACCCAGCCGGGATTCACATTGGAATTCGTGGAGGGCAGGGGTATGAGGGGCTGAACGCGGCGCATGGCGTGTAGAGCCAGGTCATAGGCGAGAGCTCCCGTGGTCGCGACGCCCGGCGCATGTACGTCGGGTCCGGCGGGATTGCCGGGATTGCCGCTCTCGTGAAGCGCGGAACGAGACTCCGCGGCCCAGCGTCCGCCGCTGAGGACCGCTTCCCAAAGGAGGGAGCCCGCCGGTTGCGCGCCGGGGCTCGTGGTCCCGGTGGCGGCGACGGTTTCCAGGCGGCCCATGGTGGGAATGCGCGGGGCCTGGCGGGGAGACGCTTCGGCGGCGAGACTGACCACCATGTCGAGGAAGTTACCGGGCGGGTTGGCCGGCGGGGCGACGGTCCGTGGAATGCCGAACAGGGGCGACTCGGAAACGCCCTGGCTGGTGGGCAGCATGGCGCCCATGATGGTGGTATTGGGTTGGCCGAAGAAGGGACTGGGGGGCGCGGCAACCGGGCCTGCCGCGACGTTGACCGTGACATTGCCGGTGAGGCGTCGCCGCCCCAGCCGCGGCGCGATCACGATGTCCATGGACAGACGCGACGGCTTGACCGCATTGGCGCCGAGATTGAACGGGTTCCGCAATAGAACAGGTGTTGCGCTATTGCCGTTGACGAGGGCAGCGCCGCCATCGCCGCGCAGAAAGGAAGGCTCGCTGCCGTTAATCGACGCTATCTCTACAAATTGTTGCGGGTAGATGCGGACGTGGGCGCCGTTGGGGGCCGCTCCGGCGGCAAGCGTCACGACCACGTCATTTCCGGCGGTGTAGGCGGCCGTTACATTAGCAGGTGTAAGCACAGCGGGCGGCGCGGGAAACCCGGCGTTGCTGTTGGGGCCGGGGAAGGCGGGCCAGTGCGCATTGGCGCCTAGTTGCGCGGGCGTCAACAGGGTTTGATCGATGACCGGCGATACAGCCAGGATCATACCCTGGGAGGGGCGGGTAAGCACCCGAACTCCTTCGGCGAGCATGTCGGGGCCATCGGCCAGATAGTCGATGTCCACCTGGTCCCGCACCTGGGGAAGCAGGTCCGTTGGGATGCGCTGATCGTCCGGACCAACGCCGAGGACGGTATTGGCGGTCCGGTTTCCGAGCAGAAACCAGGGCGTATCAACGACCATGACGCGGTAGAACTGCCGGCCGAGTGTTCCATTCGCGAGTGCGGGAACGGAGAGCGGAGCTGTGCCCATGGTTCCGTTCGTGGCGAAGCCGATCCGCAACACCGACGTGTTGGCATTTTGCACTGCAATGCGGTTTCCGGCGGTCAGGGTGATGGTGTTGCCATTGACTGAGCCGGTTTGTGTGCCGCCATTATCGGTGGTGATGAGCGCGGCGCCGGAAGAGGCTATGCGCGGCGGGTTTCCATGCGGATCTATAAAATGGATGCGGGTACCAGAGACGAGATCGGCGATGGATTTCACGCCTCCTTGCCCGGTGGCGACGGCGGTGACTCCCGTTTGCAGCAGGCCGGGGAGCGCGCCTAGCAGATCGTTAAACAGCGCGGCGACGTAGAGAGGATCCACGATAAAGCCACGTTGATCGTGGAAAGAGATTAGACCGGAGACGCCGTCCAATTGTTCATCGGGACGATACCAGCGGGAGGCGCGGAAGCCCTCCGCGCCGCGAACGATCATAGCGGCGGGCAGCGGAAGTATCAACGGTTGACCGGCGTTGGGATAGCGAGCCGCGCAGAGCGTAACCAGCCGCGCGTAGGCTTGCGGGTGCAGACGGAAGATGGTGCAGTTGACATCGACGGGCGTGCCGTCGGCATTGTAGAACTCGCGAGACCGCTGGGCGGGCGTCAGCCGGAGCGACACCTTGTCTCCGGCACTGAACGCCTGTTTGGCCGTGCCCATGCCGCCGCGCACGACGGTGAGGGTGTCGTTGGCGCGCTGCGTGCATTCGATTACTTCCATCTTGCTGCCGGAGCCGTTCGATAGCGTGAGGAACATGCGGCCCGGGTTCACAGGGGAAGGGAATCCGGCTCCGGTTCCATTGGCCAGCGTCAGCGACGTGGCGTCGGCCGTGATGTCCGCGGCCAGGGTGGAGACCGCATCCCGGAAACCGTTTTCCCGAATGCCGAGGAACGGCGCGCGGACCGTTCCAGCGATGGACAGCGTCATGTTGGCATCGCTGTAGTCGCCGACCGCAGGCGTGGCGTCTGCCCAGCGCGTATTCAGGGAAACGGTGGTGAGACCGAGCGCGGCCAAGCCGTTATTCTGCAGACTCTGCTGGACTGCGTTCGGCGTGAGGACGGTGATGGGAATCGTAGCCATACGTGTCAGTTCGTGGGTTGAGCGTGTTGGACGGACCGGCCATCCGGCGATGTCAGCCGGACCAAAATCTGGGTAAACGGTATGCGCACGAAGGCGTAATAGTTAAACTTGGGCCCATTGCCAGGCATGCGGCGGATGCGCAAGGGATCTGACCCGGCCGGTACATTGCCGGGTTCGTCCAACGGCACATCCTCCAGCAACATCTGCATCTGGACCGCCGGTTGCGGAATGAACGGGCCGTTGGGGAACGGCTGCCGGGGCGGCCGGGAGACGACTACCTGCAGCGTGTACCCCAAAGCGATCGGCGTGGTGCTGCTCCAGTTCAACTGCTTACCGGCGGGCGTGAGGCTGTTCTTGAGTACGAAGCCGGTGAGATCGGGATCCGGGAGCAACGGGCCGGGTTCCACACGCGAGAAGCGCTCCGTAGTACGGCCCACCGGGTCCGTGAGGCGGACTGTGATGTCTACGGCGTCAGTCAACGCGGCGCGGCGGACCATAGCCTGGAACTGGATGGGTTTGGAACCTTCGACCCGCCAGACGCCGGACCCGGCGGCGGGCGGCGCGGCGGGAAGGGTGTCCAGTTCTCCTTCAAAGGCGATGAGCGCGGGCTCATCGAGAGGAGAGCCGGAGCGCCGGGCCCGGACCGAGATACGGTGCGGCCCGAGCGGCGTCTTTTTCAGCGGCGCCGCGCTGGTCCATTTGCAGAGAGCATCCGGCGGGTTTGTGCCGGGCCATTCGACGGTGATGGCGGAAAGGTTGGGCGGTACAGAGGGAGGAATGACCGTCCATGCGACGGTGCTGGCCGGAGAGCGGGCGGGCAGCGTGCCGCGCAGGAGGTCCGCCTCTGACCAGGCGGCGGCACGGTACCAGACGCGCTTCCACGAGCCAGAGGGGGTTTCGGCTCCCGCGGCCACGGTGATGTGGCTGCCTAACGCATCGTTCTCCTGCGTGACGTTCCATCCGGCGGTGAGCGCGTCGACAGTTAATACGGGCGGTCCCATGGTGTCGAGTTCCTTGGCGGCGTCATCGACCCGGACACGATGGAGGTCAATCCGGCGGACCCGCGGACCCTTGCGCGTTTCCATGCGAATGCGGGCGCGGTAGACCGGGGGCGTGGCCGTGTTATCGAGGAAGGGTGAGACCTCAATCATCGGCGCGCCGGGTTTGGGCGCACGGGGTGCGGCGAAGGCATAGAGGGCAGTGGAACTGGTGGGCCATGCGGCTTCCACTTGTCCGGCGCTGACGCCGAGTACGACATACAGATGAATGGAGGTGGAGCCGCGGGGCATGGCGACGTCGGCCGAAGTGGTTTTCAGCAACGTACGATTCCGGCGGGTAAATTCGGACCGCCGCGGAAGGGGGGCCGCGTCAAACAGATTCAGCAGCGTGGTGAGCCGCTGGCTGAGCGTGAGCGATGGATCGGGTTCCGGCCGGCCGGTAGCCTTGAGGAGCTTTGTTTCGGTTGTCTCATAGATGAAATAACCGTCCGCTCCGGGAGAACTGCTCCACTTGAGAATGGCGTGCGACTCGCCGTTGGCGTCGGGAAGGCTGCCGAGCGAAACGATGTCCGGAACGATGAGCGGCGGGCGCGGATCGGACGCGGCGATGCGGCTGGGATCGTTGCTCCAGGCCCCATTGCGATTCGGCGCGATGGCTTCCTGGGCCTGCGCCCAGAGGGCGAGCCCAATGTGGCCTTTGCTGGAGAAGTTGAGCTTGAAGCCGGGAATGCGCACGCGGTAGCGGCGGCCCTCGTTGCCTTGGGCGGCCCCGAACGCGACCGCCTGGTCTCCGGCGGGATTGAGCGACTGACAGTGAACCAGCGGATTGTACCCGGGCCAACCGGACGTGGGCGCCCCATTCGCGGCCAGGATGGCGAAGTTCAGGGTGAAAGTATTGGTGAAGGGACCGCCCAGGGCGGTTTGCAGGCCGCCGGGAAGCGTGATGTCCGGCGGCGGCTGACCGTGATAATCGGCTCCGTGGAGACGGCCGCGGAAGCTGATGGTGCGGGGCGAGCGTATGCGCCAATCCCAAACGAACTCAATGAGCAGTTCAGCATCGCAGGTCGCGGCGGGCGGCACAGGAACGGCAGTGAATTTGAACTCCGCGGAGACGATGCGAACCTGGTCCACATCGGGTTGCTGGAGCACAGAATCGATGGAGTTCCAATTGCTGTACTGGCCGAAGATGTCCTGGTGCGCAACGGCGTATTTGAGCGAGCGGACGCCGGGATTGTTGGCGATGGGAATCTCGCGTTCGATGGCGCTGACGCGGTTGGGCTCCGGATCCTCGCTGTTGGTGTAGTAATTGACCGCGATGGGGATGGGCCCTCCCGCGGCGCGGGTATTCATCAGCAACTCCGAGGGCGAGGCGGGCGCCAAGCCCGCGCGGGCGAAGACAAAGGACCGGGGCCGGAATAGCGGTACGGGGACGGGCTTTTCCCAGGAGACGCGCACGGAGGCGCGCCAATCGGCATCGGCGAAACGGGGCCGGATATGGCCCATCATCTCCTGTGTCATGCCGGCCGGTACGGGCGTGGCGAGGGCAGCGGCCGGAGCGGGCACGATGGCCGCGTAGACCTCCTCCGGACCTTCACCCGATACGCCTTTCTCGTAGCGGGCGGTGATCATATAGTCAAAAGCCAACGCGCTGATGCCGGCGGCCCCCGTGGCGCTGAACACGACGGGGTATGCGGTGCCGAAGCCGAGGCCGAGCGCGCTGTAGCAATCCGTACCGGCGGCCATATAGGTCATGCTAAGAGGCGCGACCTGCGCCTGGCGGTCCGGTTCCGTCATCTTCTGGCCGACGGCGTTTTCTGGCGGCGGCACCGTCTTTTCGACCTTCCGTGCCGCTTGCATGGCCGGAGGCGAAGTCGCAATCTGCTTAAGATCCGTGAGAAGCGTCTTGTTCAGTTCGTCAATGAACGGAACGAAGGCGGGGAAGCTCCAGGGCGGCGCGGGTATGCCGGCGGCGAGCAGCGGACCCCAAAGGACATTCGGCGCGCCCCGTTCCAGGCGGCCGCGCGCGGCGGTCTGCGCGTCCGTAAAGGAACCGAAGATGCCTTGTTCCGTTCCATGGGCGCCGATGCCCTGGCCCATCCATTCCGCCTTCTTCACTGGGAGGCCGACGTATTCAAACTTCTCCCACCCGCTGGCGGCCGTTAAATCGTCGGTGCGTGTACCGACCAGGCTATTGACCGTCACCCCGGCCGATACCAGCAGACCCTCGATGCATGGCGCCGTGAGGCGGACCACCAGATTGTTCCCTGCCGTGATTCCGGTGAATGCAACGATAGAGCTGACCAGGGGTGAACCCACAAACGCATAGGCCAGCCCGCCCGAACCGCTGACGTTCAGTTCGACCATGGTGTAGGAGCCCTTTAGATCAAAGAGCTGGGAGCCGAGCAGGATAGACAGCGACGACTTGGCGGCGTTAATGGGTTTGGGTTGACGGTCCCGGTTCAGGCGGCGCCAAACGGTGAACGGTTCCGTCGGCAGGCCGAGTTCGCGCTTCAGCGTCCAGCGGAGCTGCAACACGTTGGGCCGTTGCAAGGCGGCGGTTGTTACGACGGAGTCCGGAAGACCCAGCCGCTTGGCAATGACGCTCCATTGCAGAAAAGCTCCTTCGGCCTGAAATCTGGCGGTGTCGACAATAAAGGCCATTAGTCTTGCTCCTCCCAAGGCGCCCGCGTAAGTGTGGTGTTGAGGATTGCGAATATCTTGTCGGCGGCCGCGGGCCCGTCCAGATATTTTTCCTTCATCGCGAACTGACGGAATGCGAGCCGGAGCGACTTACCGCGCGCATTGGGCTTCAGCGTGAGCAGCGCGCGCTGGCCGCCGGGAGCCTTGACGATCCTGTCCACAATCGCGTCGCCGCCGGCCTGCTGTTCGAGCGCAAGCCATTCTGTGGGCATCATCTCGTAGCGGGAACCGCTCGGCGGGTTGGGATCCGTCACTTTCTTCGGGATCTTACGGCTGCGCCACATGGGTTCAGAGGAGTCCACAAGGACCGCGGCAGGCTGAGGCGGGTTGGCTCCGATCGTCTCCCAAAAGACGACTATGCGCGGACCTTCCGGTATGCCCATGGGTTCGAGGCCGGCGGCGATCATGGCCTCATCCAACTGGTTGCCCTGCGGGTTGTTGGCCCAGGGCAGCGTCCCGATATTCTGCAGCGTGCCGGGCTTGGAGTAACGGTGCAGAACACGATCCAACTGGAACGACTTGGCGAACTCTTCGACGGTCTTGAAGCGGCCAGTGGTGAAACCCGTGCGCCAGACGACCGTGCCTACCGCGTTGGCCGCCGCGTTTTTGGCCACAGATTCAATGTCGATGACGTAATCCGTGAACGGTTCGAGCGGGATGGGCAGAGTGACTTTCGAGTGACGGGTGCGCGAGCCGGATACGGGCACGCACTTGCCCTCCAACTGTTCCACCATGACCTCTTCCCAGGGCGAGAGCAGTTCCGCCGCCACGGGCTTCAGGAACTGGTCATTCAGCACCATGGGATGCGGAACGGACGGCGTGTTGGGCAACGGCCGGAACGAGGCGGCGCGCAGACGGACCTGTAGCCGCCGGCCGTAGGCGTCATAGATCCGGCCGACGTCGGGCGTATTGAAGACGATGGCGACCGGCAATTCGCCGAAATAGTGATGTTCGCTATCTTCGGGCGTGCTGCAAAGCATCCAGGGATCCAGGCGGCGCGGCGCGGCGTTGTCGGTGTAGAACCAGAAGGTCTGTACCTTGCCGGCTTCGGTGTCTTGATCGGTGACGCTTCCCTGGCCATTGGGCCGGCGGCCGATGGTGACATCATAAGTCGCGCGAACGCCGTACAAAGTATCGGGCTTCAACAGCGCCTGGCCGGAACTGCTGTCGCTGAGGGCGGCTTCCAATACGCCCTGCTTCTTGGACTGTTCTTTGGTGTCGTAGTCATGACGGATCACTTCGGCGGCGTGCAGGACCTCGATGGCGGCGGTATAGAACGGGCGGTGCGTGTTTTTCTTATGCCAATCCAGTTCCTGGCGGCGAACGCCGATCTGGATGCGGTCCGCTTTCTCCTGGCCCTTGATGGTCACGATTACATTGACATAGGACTGGGCCTGGATAGCCGCCTGGTGTTGAGCCAGCTGGAACACTTCGCCGAACCAGGGGCCGCTGGCGTCGGTCCATTTCGGATCAAACGTGACGGGCGGCGCCATGCTGGATACGTCGATGACCTGCTCGGCAAAGATGTTGTCGTCCTTGTCCGTGACGGCGATCATGAGAACCTTCTGGGCCAGCACTTCGCGCGGCACGAACAGATAGAATGTGGCGCGTTCCACGGTTCCAGTGTGGTAAACCACGGCGTCGTCATAAGGGCCGGGTCTATAACCGCGTTCGGCGCGGGCCTTTTCGAGCGCCTTGCGGCGATCGGGTCCGCCGAAGGGAATCTGGTCCTTTGTGTCAAACATGGGCGCGGCCAGGACTCGGCTGACGCAGTTCTTGGGCTGCGTGGCCGCAGCGGTCGCGGCGCGCGGGGTGACAACAAGGCTGGTTTGCAGCGCACGCGGCAGCGCTTCGCCAGCGTTCAGTCGCTTGCTGATGTCAACGAAGGTGAGTTCTTCGGCGGCAAAGGCGTCGGGCCGCTTCACGCCGCGGGCCGCGAGCACGGGGTTGATGGCCGGGCGCAAAACGGCGGTGTTGCCCGTAGACGCGCCGGTAAGGGTTCCCGGCGTGAGGCCGGGCGTTGTGCCAGGACGCTTCGGCGGGCAGGTAACGGCGGAGCCTTCGACGGTGGCGGGGATGACGCCGGTCATGGAATCGATCGAGAAGACGCCGGTGCGCCAACGCTCGGTGACGCGCAACTGGCGCGGCGGGGACGAGGAACGGACGGTATCGGGCGGGTCCGGCCAAGCCTCGCCGTCCAGCGTCCAGCCGAACAGCGACGGGCCGAAGGGCTCTTGCAGGAAGGTGAACAGGACGGGCGCGGGCGGGGCCGCGCGTTGACAGACCGTGCCCCAGGTTTCCTCGAGAGATTCTTCGAGGAACGTGCTGCGTTCCAGGGCCTTCGGCGTTGGGTCCGGGACCCAACTCAGCAAGCCGAGCTGCGCTTCCGTGGGCTGTTCGCCGGCCTTCTGCGGCCACCAGACGGCGGGCGTGGCTCCGTCCAGTAGTTCACCTATGAGTTCGATTTTCTTGAGGTCGTATTTGAAGACATCGTCGCCGCGTTGATTCCATCCGCCGGGGTCCTGGAGGGCGGGCGTACCGGGAGTGACGGAGGCGGAGGCCCCGCGGAAAATGTAATCGGTCGCATCGACCACAGGAGGCATGGCCAGCATGACCAACGGAATGGCATCGATGGGCGAACGCCGCTGGGTGAGCGGTACATCGGGCTGTGGCTGGCCGACGGGCGCAGGCGGCGGGGGTGCGGGAGGAGGCGCCGGAGCGTTGACCGCTTCCACGCCTTCAGCAATGCCGGTGTCAATTCCCTTGTCAACCCCCGTTCCCACAGCAAGCGCGGGCGTGCGGCTGACGATGCGTAGCGACTGGAAGAGCGGCGGCGCGACGGGTTTCGGGCCGGACTCGTCGCCGAGGGAGAAGTCCACGCACCCTTCGATGGTGAAGAAGAGGAACTCGACGCGGCCGCAGATCTCGCCCCATATTTTGGAAACCTGCGTATCGACAGGCTTTTCCCCGATATCGACCGTGAGGTTGGCCCATGCGCTGATCTCGATGATGAACAGATGCAGAGTGCCGCGGATGTAAAGGACGCCTGTGAGCCGGACGGGATCAAAGCCGAGCACAGCATCGAAACCGCCGGCGACTTCGGCGTACAGGCCGACGCTCTTACTGCCCCATACGATGGAGACATGCAGACCGGTGGAGATGGCGAAGCCATTCACCGGAGGATAGAGCGCGGAGGCGATTTCGCCAGACTGGAAGCCCTTGCCGGAGAGCATCAGGTAGCCGGTGGCCTCAAAGACTTCGAATACTTTGGCGTGAATCGGGTCGGCATAACGGCCCAGGAAAAGGTGCCAATCCTTGCGGTCATTGAAGTTGAAGAATGCTTCGACCGGGATGCGGATTTCGAGGAGCGGCTTGACGCTGAACTCGATGGATATGCCGATGGTGAGCGTACCCCGGCCCATATCGAGGTCGATGACAGCGAGGAAGGTGCCCTCCGCGGAGCCCTTGAGGTCCGGCAGGACGGCGAGCAGATTAGCTCGCATCATCAGTAACAGGCGCGGCCCGGGAAGTTCGAGCAGCACCACGCCCTTCATGTTGAAGATGACGCTGGAGCCCATCGTGCCGACGATGGCGCCGACTCCGAAGGCCCAGGAATCGATCTTCGGGGCCCATGCTGCGATATTGGTGGGATTGCCCTGCGCCACGTTTTTGAGCCAGGCGAGCGCCGGGGCCATCGTCGAATTGGGCGGCGGCTCCTTGCGCGAATAGTGCATGGCGAACAGGCCAAGGAAGCCGTAAATGCCGAGGCCGGAGTTGCCGAGGGGAATGGCAACGGGGAACTCCACTTCCAACGCGACGATCACGCCGGTGGCTTTGCGGCCGTTCTCATTGATGTTGGCCACGCCCACGCCGGCGGCGACACGAACCTTCACCGGAACGATGGTGAGATCGATGCCGCCCTTGATCTCGTTCTCGTTCATCTCCAGATAGCCGTGGCCGGTGAGCGCGCCGGGCACGTCGATGCCGGCGGCGAAGGCGGTCAATTCGGGAGGGCCCAGCGGATCGAACGTCATCCGGACGCGGGCGCGTTCGATGGTGACCACACCGAGATCGACGGCGAAGCCGAGATCGACCTCGAATACGAGCGGATTGTTGCGGGCGATGCGTGCGCCGAGGACGGTGAGAATCTGGTCCAGAGGCGAGGCGACGGTGATGGCGCCGGGCTTGGAAACATCGATCGTATAGCCCTTGGACGCGTCGAAAACGGGCCGGAACTGGAACTTCGGCTGCGCGGGGTCGTCGCCGATACGGATGCCGACCGCCTTGTAGCGGATCGACAGCGGCGCATTGCGGTCGATCTTCAACAGCGTCTTGCCGCCAATAGAGACATCGACGCTGAGGGCGGCCTCCATGTCGAAGAGGATGACCGCCTCGACGCCGGTGGGCCGCTTTCGGAACTGCACTTCGCCGCCATACCAGATCACTCGTTCACACAGGACTTTTACGGGACTGTTGTTGACTTCGGCCAGCCCGGCGATCGCGGCCGGGATGAGCAACATGCCGCCCGTCATGGCGATTTCGGCCAGGGCGCCGTCGTTGGCCACCGCACCAGCGGCCGCCGAAATCAGCGGCATGAATACGATGGTGGTCCCGAAGAAATTGAGACCAAAGCCAGGATCGGCAGCCGGCGTCTGGCCGGGCCGCGTGCCCCATAAATAGAGTCCGTCGATATCGGCGGGGTCCGCGCCGTAATAGCCGATGACGGAGACGGTATCGGTGGCGTCGTCGATCTGGACCACCAGGCGCATGTCTATGATGCCATCAGCGGGGTTGGCTCCCAGGGACTCGCCCTGCGGCAGGGTGCCGGAATTCGCGGGCGGCATGCCGGCTTGCAGCCGGTCTTCGGCAGCGGTCTGGATATCGATCTTGGCGCTGACTTCACAGGCGACGAACTGGTTGCGGACAATCCGCACTTTCGCACCCATTTGTTTGAACCAGCGGGGCGGGGGAGGCGGTTCCTCGTTGGGCGGCGGAGGCGGATCAATCACCTGCGGCGGCTTGTTGCTGGAGGTTTGCGGCCCGCGGCGGAGGACGCCGGTGGTTGTCGTGCCGTTGGTATTCACCGGCTGCCACTTGGCGACAGCCTTCCACCAGATTTTGCGCGTATCGACATCCGGGAAGCCCTGGCTTTCCCAGGCCGTCATGTTGGACTGGTGCGTCAGAGTAAATGACTTGTTGGCGAGTGAGCTTTCGGTGGCCGCGAGGTCTTCGATGATGGCGCGCAGGCCCAGGGCGCGGCGGCGGGAGAGATCGCGATTATAGGCGCGTTGGGCGGTTTCAGGTACGGCGGGCGGCGGCGGCTGCGGACCTTCGTAGCTAGCGAAACCGTCGATGTTGATGGCCACGTCCACGTTGTCGGGCAGTTGCTGCAGAACCGGCAATAGGGCGGCGCGCACGGTACTACCGCCTTGCCAGTTGGCCGATGGGCCTTCACTGGCGGCCGTCGTGGTGTGGGTATTGTCCGATTCGAGGGCGAAGGCGCGCGTATCGGCGTCCGTTTGGACGCGGTTGTTCTCTTTGTAAGGCGGCTTGTCAAAGCGGTAGTACGCCGTGAAATTGGAGACGCCGCTTTGCCCGGGCAGCTTGGCTTCTACGGCCAGTTCGGTGTCCGGCGGCAGATCCACGGTGAGCGTGGCGCTGGTTCCACGATCGGCTCCGTTGATGCGCCATTGCGTCTGCCCGAGGGCAGAGGACGCGCCTTCCAGCGCGATGGTGGCCGAATTGGGCGTCTCGGAGACCAGGACAAGCCGCGGCTGTTGTACGGGCGTTGCGCCCTGCACGATGGAGGTGGTGCTTAGCTCGGCGGCGGGTACGGGGCCAAGCGACGTCGTGCCCGGAATCACAACTGGAGCGGGCCGGCGGGAGGCCGTGATCGTCAACGTCCCGGCGCGTTGGGGAGAACTGGAATCGGTCGCGCTGATGACAATGGTCATCGTGTCTGTGGCGGACAGGTCAATATCGAACTCGCGGCCCGCCACGGGTGCGGCATTGCCGAGCTTTACCGTGACAGTTACCGGTGTGCGGCCGCCGCCGATATCCACCACCATGCGCGACAGGGCGGGCAACTGCACCGTCGCCGCCGTATCCGCTTTGGAACCGCGGACAATGCCGTAGCCGCGCTGGTCGGAGTCGTAGAAACGTGCGCCCAGTTGTAGAGCCCCGCCGCCCTGGTCTATTACATTCAGCGAGAAATCGCCTGTGATGCCGGACGATGCGCCAATGCCGATCAGCAGATTCTCCACACCGGCTTCCACGGCGAAATCCTTGGCTCCGTGCGGCGCGATGAACAGCCGTATCTCCGGTAGATAAAGTCCTGTCCAGTTCTCATCGAAGCCAAACTGCGACAACACATCCGGCGGCGTGGACTGCGTGGAGAGGTCGAGCGTGCCGGAGCGGAAACCGAACCCTACTACTTGCGACGGGCCGATGAAGGCGTACGGCGGCTCCATTTTGATGAGCTCAGCGACGGCGATATCGCCCGGATCATCCAGGCCGCTGGCCCCGGCAGAGAGAAGCGTAGCGGTGAGCGGATCATTATTAAGCGGTCCTTGCGACAGACGGAACTTGATGCGCGGAAGAGTGAACTTCACCTGTTCGTTCTGCGGATCGAGCACGAGTTGCCCGTTCGATTCGCGCTTGGCTCCGCGCAGGAAAGGCGGCCGCAGCACGACGGTGGTGAGCAGCAGGTCCAGTGTGAAGCCGGTTGCCGGGTAGTCGGAAGGCGGCGCGTCGTTGGGGTTGGTGTCGTACGCCGTGATCACGGCGGCCGTGTTGGTGAAATTGTTGTTGTTGCCGATGGCCGTGACGGCGGTGGACACCTTTTGCGAGGCGACGCGCGGAACTACGAGTTGAAAGTCGAGCCTGGCGTCACGAATGTCGATCCACGGGTCCCGGCGCGACGTGTCGTTCTGCGGATGATTTTCGGCATTCGCGAAGGTGATCGACATGGAAGTAGGGTCGAGCGAGGGCTGCCCAATATCGCCCTCAAATTCGACCGTACCGCGGATAGTCACGCCGTTCTCGTCGCTGGCCGTTTCATATTCGGCGACGCGCAGGATGGAGAACACGGCATGCCAAGGCCCGAAGGTGTCGCCTTGCAGGACGTATGGCGAAACTAGATCAACCAACGACAGTTCAAAAGGCACGGCTAATCGCCTCGTAGGGAAGGGAGGGGCGCGGAGGGGGGATCTATAAATCCGCGGCGGTCCTAAGATGGTTAATATGTGCGATGAAGCCCGCTAGCGGGAGGCGTGATCGCTGGTCCGTCAGCAATTGTCTAGTGCATAGACAAGAGACAGCGTATCACCGCAACGGGAAAAAACAAGTGATTTCTTATGTGAATTCTATTTGAATTCTGAGGCTAGAATGCCTGTCCAATGCTGAAAAAGGGACGGCCCAAAGGTTCACCGGGCTTACGGTCGAGCTTGATGCCGTAGTCGAAGCGGATCAGGAAGTAGGGCGTGCGGATCCGGATGCCGAGTCCGGCGGCCTTTCGGACATCCCACGGCTTGAAATCAGAGGCGCGGTCATAGACGTTACCCACGTCCAGGAACGACACGCCATCGAAGATCTTCCACAGCGGAAACCGCAGTTCGTGATTCATCACAAACAGCGCATCTCCGCCGGCCGGGGAAATACCGTCAAACAGCCGCGGTCCAATGCCGTCCTGCGCGAAGCCGCGCACCGTGGTGCCGCCGCCCGCGAAAAAGCGTTCGCCCAGACTGACGCGGCCCGAGGAACTGCGACCGGGAATCAAATCCTGTTCGTTGAGGCCGCCGGCCAAACCAACGCGGACGCCCCCTGCATACACCAGTCGGGACTTGCGGAGCCCTTTCTGCCCAGGTAGCGGCTTGGGCCGGTCAAAGGCGTGATAGCGGAAATATTGACCGAAATACTTGATGAAGTTGAGTTCGCTACCAGACCATGTGGGTGCATACTCAATGGCGTTGGACAGGAACTGTCCGCGCGTCGCGTCCAAAATGTCGTCGCGCGTGTCCCGGGAGAGCGACACCGTGAACGGAGCCACCAGAATGCGGGCATCGAACAAAGGATCGGGTATGTTCTCGTAGGTCCGCGTCTTCTCCCACCGGTAGCCGTAGTTGAGCAGCCAGGCGTTGCGGAAGCGCGACTCCTGCAGAATGGAGAAGCCGATGCGGTCCGTGTTAATGCCCTGGCGGATTTCCCGCCGGACGAAGCTCGACAAGGTGGTCCGGAGCGGGAAGCGTTTCAGCAGCGGCTGCGTGAAATAGAGGCGGCCTTCCTGTAAATCGCTATCGTAGCGGGCGCGAGCTCCGATGGTCCGGGCTGAGCCGAGCATGTTGCGGTTGGAAATATCGACGATGCCGCCGGGGCCCCGCTCGGTGTCGTAGTATCCGCCGTAGTTGACGAGGAAAGGCCGGACTTCGCGGACGTTGACGACGAGATTGACCGGCTGATTGACTCCGGTAAGCGCGTTCGACGGCGTGACACGGTCAATATCGATCAGTGAGAAAGCGCCCGTGGAGTAGAGATTGGTCCGGGTGCGGCTGAGGAGGTCGAGGTTCAGGGGGTCGCCGGGTTTGAGCTCGAACTGCGATTTGATAAGGCCCTGGCTGGTATGGCGGTTGCCGGCGACGCTGACGCTCTCCACGACGCTGCGGGGGCCTTCCTGAATCTGGAAAACTAATTTCACCCGGCCAGGAACGTCCGTGCGGGCCAGAAGGTAGTTCACCTCCGCTTCGTTATAACCCTTGCGGCTGTAGGCACTCCGGAGATTCGTGATTGTCTCTTCCCGAAACACCGGCTTGTAGTCGTTGCCTGCCTCAACCGTACTTTCCTTCGCCAGTTCCGCGGCGGTGTAGACGGTATTCCCCTGGAACTCAACTCCATCCACCCGGAAGAGCGGGCCTTCGTCCACAGGAAAAACAACGGAAGCGGACCGAGACGCCTCCTCGATCACCAAGTCCGGACGGGCGACCTTCGCATCGAGATAGCCTTGCTCGCGGTAATAGCGGGTGACCAGATCGATGACGGGTTTCGGGTCTAGAACGGCATCGAAATGGCGGCCCTGCTCCTTCACGAAGGCGCGCAGTTTCCCTTCTTCCACGCCCTTGGCGCCGGCAAAAACCAAGCGGTACTTGTCGAAGCGCGGGCCTGTCTGCACGTCGAAGGTAACCCGCTTGGTCTCCAGAGAGGATATGTCAATGCTGTGATCGACTACGGCCTGCACGTAACGGTCATTGACCAGTTCCTTGCGGATTTCCGCCGCGGCATCCTCTGCGCGCTGTACGTCGAAGACGCCGGAAGTCCACTGCTCCCGGACGCGCTTCCGCAGACCGCGGGACGGTGTGAACCCTTCGTAGACAAATTCAACTTTCGTGCCAGGCACGATGTCCACTTGCAGGTCCATATTGGAGCCGTTGCGCTCACGATGGAGGCGAATGCGCGATTCCAGCAGGCCGGCATCGGCATACTTGTCTGAAATCTTGTCCATCCCCTTGCGGATCTTGAAGAAATCGTACTGCTTGCCCGGTTTGGCATTCAGCCAGCCGGTCAGTTTCTTTTCATCAAAAAGAGTTTGTCCTGTGAACTGCACGGCGCCGATGCGGCGCTTTTCGCGCTCCGCGGCGTTACGAGGCGGGGGCGGGTCTCCGCCGAACTCCTGTGTGCGGCTGAAGTCCATGCGGTAGGAATTGTCGCTCTGCTTGAGCGCGCGGGCGCGGAAGCGCCGGGCAAAATCGTACTGGCCGACGAGTATCTGGTCACCGCTGTCCGTGAGGTTCATTGAGTAGATGAGACTCAATTGGCGGGTAATGTTCTGTCCGATGGTGAGCCGCGCAGAGGGGTCCGATTCGTTGGCGATAAGGTTCGGTTCGATCCGTACTTGCGAGATGCCGGTAGCCTGCTCAATGCCGCGCCCCAGTGAACCACCTACGCGGCCGGTGAGATAGGAGAGCACCTGCTCTTTGGCTACGTCAGCCTCCGAACCTTGCAGCCGGTCGAGCGTGCGGCCAGTAAGAAGAATGGACGCAATATCGGGTTCGGAGAGAGGCGGGTCCGACGTCAGCGTGGTTTCGCGTTCCTTACCCGCGCCTTGTACGGAGAGGTTGATGTCATAGCCAGCCGCTTGCGTACGGGCTAGAATGTCGAACGAAGGCGCAATTTTGCGCTCGTCCACGAATGTAACGACGCCGCGATCAATGAAATAGCGGCGCTCATTCAGGTTCAGTTCGCCGCCCTCGAGAAGAGTAACGCGGCCGGTGAGGCCAGGCTCGTAGTATTCGCCAGTGAGCTTGGCATCGACCTCCAATTCCGCCTTCGCCAGGTTGTTGTCAACGACTAGCGGTTCAATGGTCTTCACGGCGAGGTTGTAGTCGAGCTTGTCGAGGAACGGATTGCGATCCTCCGTGAGATCGAGCTCCGGCGAGCGGTTGGCAATGTTAAACAGACCCTGATCGAGATTGAGCGGTTCCGTATAAGCGCCTTCCCGAATGCTGGCCGTTCCGGAAAGAAGCGTGCGGGAGTTGACGGGGGTCAGCTTGATATCGACATCGGAAACGGTGCGCAGGTTGGCGGGGAAGTCCAGGTAGACCCCGCGGGTGCGGAGGGCGATGCCTGGACCGGTGACCGAGCCGTTCTGGTATCCCAATGTTCCGGAACCCGTCAGCCGACCCCCATTAACAGAGGCCTCCAACTGCGTCAAAGTCGCCTGTTTCCCATTGATATCAAAACGGAGGTTGAGCCGCTCCGCCTGCACGCGCGGCGACCGCATGGCGAGTTCTCCATTTTGTACGGTGAGCGAGCCGGTGAGGCTGGGCTCATTTACCGGACCTTTTGCCGCGATATCGATTGCCGCTGGCCCTTGAGCGCGCACCGTGTCGGTGAACATCGAAGCCAGTGCGATGTCGGCTGTCCCATTGAGCCGCAGGTCGAGTGTCCGGGGTTCCATCAAGTTGGCCGACCCGGCGAGAGAGAGTTTGCTGCCTGTCCCTTCGATGGTTAACTGCTCCACGGCGGCAATGCCGTTAGCGAGGCGAACGGACGACGTGCCGCTCTGCGCGATGTGTAGCCGGTTGTAATCGACGACTAATTCGTCAATTCGAAGCTGGCCGGTGGCCGCTTGCAGGTCAGGCCGCGGCGCTTCGACATTGAGCGAGATGGCTGTTTTGCCTTTGAGCCCGTCCGGAGCATTCTGGACACGCGAGAGATCCAGGCCGGTGACGCTAGCCTGCAAGCTGGCGGGACCCGTGCGGCCTTTGCGGGCCAAGGGAGCCGAATCCGGAAGCAGGGCGAATGGCACATTCCCGGCAACTGTAATAGTGGAACCCGTCCAATGCGCGCTGAGCTTGGCGATGGCGGCCGCCCCGTCGCGAATGGCCGCTTCCAGTTCGATATCCCGGATAGGGGCGAGGTTGTCCACCGTGACCAAGCCCCTGCTCATACGCAGCGTGAGATCCGGATCAATTTCTTGCAGGCTTCCCTTCAAGCCGCCTTTCATGGCAAGTTGGCCGGAGGCGATGATGCCTTTCTCTTTGAGCAGCAGGACATCGGAGGCGACGGCGAGATCCGCGGTAGCGTCTATCTGGAGCGCGGCTCCAGACGCTTTAGGTTCCAGAGGGATGGAGCCGTTGACCGCAATCTGCGTGCCGGGCGCGCGGACAGCGGCCTGGTCCACGTAGACGATTCCGTTCTCCAGGCGGGCAAGCAATGGCTGTTCGGAGGTGACGGGCTGGTTGTTGATACGGAGGTCGAGCCGCTCGGCGCGCAGGGAGGCGCGTATTGCGCGCGTATTTTCCGCATCGCCTGCCGCTTCGGCGTGGAGTGTAACCTGCCCGGCGACGGGCGTGTCCGGAGGCAACGGCAGGGAAGCGAGATCGGTTCCTTGTGCGTCCACCTTGGCTTCAAACGCGTACGGCTTCTGGGTATTGGCGGAAGCGGCAAGCGTCAGCTTCTGTAGCGGCGCTTCGACGTTAGCATCCACGCGCTGGTTGGCGTAGTTGGCCCGCGCCGTCACGTCGCCGATCTTCGCCGTATCGAGGGTGAGTCCGCGGGCCTCCAATGAGGCTTCGACTCGCGGATCGGCAGCGGTCCCGCTTGTGGCGGCCGTAAGTTGTACGGAGCCGGTGAGCACGCCCTGACCGGGGACTTCCATCGTGGTGAGCCGCAGCGGCGTGGAATCTACTTTGGCGGTGAGAGTTCCACCTTCTAATGTGTAGACCGCCTCCCCGGTCAGGCGCTCCTCGGCGGTTTTGCGAAGGGCAAAGTTGGCGGTGGCGACTTTCTGCGGACTGAGGGCGGCCGTGAGGTCGAAGTCTCCAAAGGGTTGCTTATACGCGGTCAAGTTCGCCGCCGTAACTTTGGCATCCACTTGGGGCGTAGCGGTACGGCCGGTGGCGTGGACACTAGCGGTGACGGAACCATCAATCGGCAAACTGGCGTTGCCGGTCGCCCGCAGCAGGTCCGCAATAGATGTGTTGGCGGTTTGAGCCGTAAAGTCCAAGGTTCCGCTTTTGCCAAGCCCCGCGGATCCGCTCAGTTGAACCTCCTGCCCCCGCCAGCGGACCGAAGAACCGCCCACTTCCACATGATTATCCCGATAGGCCGCTTTGGCCGAAATGCTAACGCCTTCCAGCGTGCCGACGGTGAGTGCCGGCGTATCGAGCTGCAATTCGGCGGCGGGATTCTTGACCGTGCCGGCTACCACGATTCGCGCGTTGGCCGAACCCGCCAGGGCCGGTATGTCGCTGGCCAGAAATGCCTGCACTCCCTCCCGCGTCTTCGCTAAGTCCGGCGCGTCCACCTGCAACTCGCCGTTCAACCGCTGCTGAGCATCGATGCCAACCGATCCTTGCACAGCCGCGCCGAGCGTTTGTAGCGGCCGGATACGAATAGTTCCGGCGCCATTACGAAGGCTCGCGTCGAGGTTTCCGGCTACCGGCAAAAAATCGCGGCCCGCGGCGCGTGTGGGTTGCAGCCGTACCAGTGCCGTGGTGGTCGACTTGTTCCATTCGAGCGCCGGCCACTGCGCGCTAATGGTTCCCGACGCGGTGCTCGCTATGACAACGGGAGATTTGACGAGGCGCGTGACCGTGTCGACGCGTATACCGTTAAGAGCGGCGCGAAGCGTGCTGGTACCTTTGTCCAACGCGAGATTGGCGTCGGCTGTCGCGTTCCCGTATGGCGACTGCAGCCGCAGTCCATTCACTACGGCTTTTTGCTCTTTTCTATCGAAAGAAACTGACGATTCCGCGTTGATGCCGGAGTAGTGTTCATATTGCACATCCCGCGCCGAGACATGTCCGGCAACCTGCAACTCCGGAAGCGGCCCGCTGGCGGCGATCCGGAGGGTTACCGCGCCGCGTGGAGCCGGTTTCAGGGCAACCGCTTCCGAGAGTCCTTCCAGATTACCGGCGACATGGGCACGGACATCGACTACAGGGTTGGCGAAGTCGCGAACAGAACCAGACGCCTTTAGCGAGGCGCCAAAGGTTTCGAGGTTCAAGCCCTTGACCTGCAAGTCCTGATCGCCTAATTGCAGAGAGGCCTGAAGATTGTTGAGCGTGTACACGTTCTTGTCCACCCCGATGCGCACGGGCTGGGCGCTTTGGACGAAGATATCGTGACGCTCCGTGATCCGGTCTCCGTCCACAGTGACCTGCCAATCTGGGACGAAAAGGCTCGTGTTTGACTTGCGGTCCTCATAGCGCAAGGATGCGTGGTCGATGGAGAGGAACTCGAGGATAACGTTTCGCTTTTCCTTCGATTCTCCGCCGCTCAGTTCCGGTAGATTACTCCGGCCGGAAGTGTCGATGAGTAGGAATATTTCGGGCTTGGTAAGCGCCGCGTTCGTAATGACGATCTTTCCGCGAACCAAATCAAACAGGGAGGCGTCCACGTCGATAGCGGCCACCTTCGCCAAGGCGGGCATATCCGCCTTAGGTTGAATCTGTACGTCGCGTAGGCGGACGCGCATCGAAAGCAGGTTGTAGTCTAAGCCCGAAGCATCAAACCGTATGCCTTGCTTGGCCAGTATGGACTGCAACTGCCGTAGCGCAAAAGATCGGCCCGGCGGCAAATGAAGAAAAGCCACGCCTGCAAGAAGCAAGCCGCCGAGCGAAAGCCCAGCAATGCGGAAGAACCGGAGACGCATGCAGGGAGGCTCCTAGCGCACCCCGCGCAAAAAGGTTTTGACGCGGTTGGCGTTCGGACTATCCGGTTCAAGACGGAGGAACTGTTCAAAGTGCTTAATCATCTTGTCCGGGCGGCGCAGGCTGCTGTAGGCGAGCCCCAAGTAGTAGTGGGATATGGCATCGTCGGGACGAGCGGCAACGGCAGCTTCCAACGGCTCCACCGCCTCCTTGAAACGCTTTTGGGCGGCGAACCAGGCGCCTTGCACGGACTGGCGGTCCGGATGGTCCCCTTGGGCCTGCTCCGCTTCCCGGAGGGTCGTTTCCGCCTCGCCGAACTGCTTATCTTCGATTTGCGCAAGTGCCAGCGCATACCGGGAATCGGCGGTACCGCCGTCCAGAGCCGCCGCCTTTTTCAGATCCTGTACCGCTTCGCCATTTTTACCAAGGTGAATGCGCGCGATGCCAAGATAGCGGAGCGCCGGCGCGTTCTCGGTATCGGAGCTAACCACTTGCTGCATTTCACTTTCCGCAGCCTTGAAGTCGCGAGATTGCAACAGAGATTTGCCGCGTTCGACATCCGCGGCAAGCGCCGCACACGCCAACACCAACGATCCAAACCAAGTTCCGAGTCTCATTGCGCCTCCTGCTTGAATAGATGGATATACGGGCCGGACGTTACCACCGACGTAACAGTTTTACCCGGCCGGGGGTCGTTTGCATAGATGCTTATGAAGAGAATTCTGCTGCAACTTTTGAAAGTCCGGCGATTTGCCTTCGCATTGGCCGACGAATGGGGGCGGGTGGAGACGCAGCGGCGGGGGGCATCACTGGCCTTTTTCAGTATGCTCTCCATTGCACCTCTGCTGGTAGTGGCCGTCTGGGTGGCGGGGTTGGTACTAGAAGAACAGGCCGTGCGCGGCGAACTTTCCACGCAGATTGCCCGTCTTGTGGGGCAGCGCGGCGCAGAATCGGTGGAAAATATGATCCAGGCGAGCGCTCTGCAGACCAAGGAGGGATTTTTTGCCTCGCTATGGGGAGTGCTATTGCTCACTTTCGCTGCATCGAGCGTAGTGAGCGAGTTGCGGCGCACTTTGAACCTGATTTGGGAGGCGCCGGTAGACAGCACTTTTCGCGGTTTCGTATTGGGAACGGGCAACGCCGTGGCCCTGGTGCTGGGGGCCGGTTTCCTGCTGCTCCTCTCGCTGTTGATTAGCGCCGGGCTCGCGGTGGTTTCTACTTATTTCGCTTGGCCGTTCGAAGGACTGCCTTACGCCCTGGAAATATGGAATCTGCTCACATTTCTCGTGGTGGGAACGGTACTGTTTGCGCTCATCATGAGCGGCATTCCGAACGTTTCCCTTTCCTTCCGAGACGTCCTGCCCGGCGCATTCCTGACGGCGGTGCTTTTTACGGTGGGAAAGTCGGCGCTGGGATTGTATCTCGGGCGGACGAGCTTCGGGTCCACCTATGGCGCGGCCGGGTCGCTCGCCGTGTTTCTCATTTGGGTCTACTACGCGTCCCAGATATTCTACGTGGGAGCAACCGTAACCAAGCTGTGGGTTCGTGGGCTGCCCAAGGCAGATATGCCGGAAGTGGACGTGGAGGCTTGAAACCGCTGCGAGCGCCAGAGCGGTCCTCGAGACCTCATGGACACACGCCCGCCCATGACTCAACAAAAAGCCGTACGTGGGCAGCAGTCATACCTCTTGGATGTCCTGGCCACTCGTTCAATACGCCGCCTACTGCAACTCGCGCCGATGCGTCTCCAAAATGAAGCTGGAAAGAAGCTCGATAGCGAGGCTCATAGTAGGTCGTAAAACGCACGTCCGGTTTTGTGGGGAAGGTTCCGATCAACTCCTCTACTTGTTGCTGAACGGATCGGAGTTCCAGAGTTCCTTCCACCATCCACGTCAAATCGAAAACTGGTATTGTGACGATTCCCTCACGCTCCAGGGTTCCGTTTTGCAGGAGTTCGTACGCGGACGCCATAGAGCCGTCGGCATCATGCTTCCCGATTGCGCGTGTCAGTCGAAGAAACCGTCCAGGCCTTCCTTGCGCGAAGCCGGGCGGAAGCATCGTCTGCAGCCGATCCCTGTAATCACCGGTATCGAAGAATTGGGAGGCCGATGCAACTAAATCGACTTGCCACTCTTGGAAGGCCGGCAAAGCAGCGCGAATCGCGAAGATCACGTGCTCAAGCGGTCCTTTCCGTTCCTCGTTGATTTTCAGAAAGGCGGCGGCCTTTCGAGCAAGTTCGCTCCCTTCCGTTGATCCGGCGGCCTGCTTTCGCAAGAGATCTAGCAGGTGCGCGGGCGCGGGCCGTATCGCCAGAATCTCTCGCATAGCCCGGTCCAAATCTTTCGCGGCGATCATTTCCTTGAATTTCTTTAGATGATGAAGATCGTTCGTCATCTCTTTCCTGCCTTTCAAGAGTCGTTCCACTTCCCCGCGCAACCGCAACCGCCCGTCGTGTAGGCGGCGGCGCAACGTGCTGTCCCGAATATTGAGAAACCTGGCGGACTCCCTCAGTTCGTACCCTTCGAAGTATTGCAGCGCGATCGCTTCCCGTAGAGCCGCCGGTAGTCGCCGCATGGCCTGCTGCACGACGGCTATCAGCGTTTGCCGCTCCAGCAATTTATCCATAGCCGGTCGGGAATCGGGTATCTGACCCGCGTCAGCATCCGAGGGCACTGCCTCACGGACCTTGCGGCGCGCCGCACGCACCACGATGGTTCTCAGCCACGGTCTGAACCTTCCGGTATCTTGCAGTGTTCCGATTGCTGCCATTGCCTGGGAAAACGCTTCCGAGGCCGCGTCTTCGGCAGTCGCCCATTCACTGGTTACGCCATAGGCGGCAGCGCGCGCCCCGCGCCAACAGAGTGCAAACAATTCGCCCACAGCGCCCGCGTCGCCTGCTTGAACTCGTGTCACCAGTTCGCGATCTGCTTCGACGCTCATGTTCTGACTCTATGTGTTGCCATCGGGGGATTTTGTTCGGAGGAAATTGCGGAATGGTTTACACGCGGAAGCCGGCTCCTGACGTTCAAACGAGCGAACGCGCCTTACTTTCGAATCTATTAAGTGGATCGCCTAGACTTTGGCAACAACGAATCGAACACTTTCGACTGCGGCTGCCGCTCCAAAGAGTTTTGATAAGAAAGAGGAGAGAAGAAAAAACGAAGCAATTGAAAAAGAATGGTTTATATGGAACTTGGCGCTCTCTCTTTGGTCCGCTGGCTCGACTTGGGGAGTAGTGCTACCCAAGTCGACGATGCGCGTAGTTCCGGGGGCATTAGGCGACTGCGGACTTTGCACGAGCCGAGAACCTAGACTGGGCTCCGACGACTGCCATATATGACGGTGCCTGTTCTTGTCGATGCCGCATATGTCGGCTCCCTATCTGTGCTCACGCATTCGTTGAAATCACATAAGCACGCATTAGATCGCTCATCGTGGGCTTTGGTGGCGTCGATCGCAAGCATGCAACCAATGCCTTGCCGCAGAATGGGCGGTACGCGCCGATACATGTTGCCTTCAGCTTTACAGTGATCCTGGTGCGGCGCCCACCAAATCGGGAAGTCGAGCCAGATTACCCGCCTCCCAAGCCCCTCAGATCGCAGCCGCAACTAGAATTTATATAGCAGTTCGACGTAGCCAAGATTTCCGGAACGGCCGTTTGGGTAGATCGTTTGAATGGCGGCCAGACCCTGGGCGTGGCCGTAATAAAGATTCAGGCTAACTTGCCCGTTCAGCTTCACGTCCACGCTCGCGTCATAGAGATTCGCCAATGATTTGGCACCCGAAGTATTGCGCCCCACATACCCAAAGCTCCACGGTTGGAAGACGCCGCCACCCACGTACCAAAGGTCATTCCGGTTAGTACGAGAAAGACTGTGGTATTCACTCGAAATGGACAGCCGCGCGTGGGGGCGGACGGTGAGTCCGGCGTAGACGTCACGGTTGTTCATCATGTTGAAGAATGGGAAGCGCGCAAACGGCCGGGGCGTCGGGAGAACTTGGAAAAAAGTACCGTGCGTGGAATCGTTCGGGTTCGAGTCGCCGCTGGACTGTCCGAACCCGCCACGGAACCAGGGCTTCAGTCTCACCTTCGGCTGCACGCCTGACTCCGCGGTGAAGGCGTACGCGCGGTGGTTCTCTACGCCCCAGCGGCCACCCTGAACGGCACCCCAGAAGAGTACATCGTAGGTCGCTGGCTTCGTTTCGAACGCGTGGATGCTATGGCCGCCGAAGGTGGTAATGGCGATGTTGGCCGCGTCGCGGGCGCGAACCGCCGCGGAACGATTGTCGGTCTTCACAACATTGGTGCGCCAGTCCTGGTAGTAGAGCGCAAAGAGCCGCGTATCCGCGGTATGAGAAGCGCTGGCCCAGGGTTTTGTATAGGAAGCATAGCCGAGGGCCGTCTGGTTCCAGCCCCAGCCATCGGTTTGAAAAACGCCCCTTGTCGGAATGGCTCCAAGAAACGTGAAGTTGTCCTTCCCAATGGCTTTGCTGTAGAGCAGACCGTCAAACGAGCGGCCCACATGCGTCCATCCAAAGTGGCCGATGAGGCGCATGTTGACGCGGGTTGTTTTGAGTGCGGCAAGCGTCGCGTCCTTCGGCGCGGATTCGGAACCATCCGCAAACTCCACACGGCCCACTTGGAACTGCCCGGCGCCAGTCTTCCATTGCATCCATGCTTGTTTAGGAAAGAACATGGCGGAGTTGGTACTACGGTTATTGGCGGTGTAGTAGTTGGCACCCACGCCCATCGCGGATTGCGCGCCGGGCGCGATGGCGTTGTTCGGCAAGTGAAACAGCACAGGCACGGCGAACTCCGTGTTCCAACTGAATCTCTCTCTAGCCTGCGAAAGACTTAGCCGGAGCAGGCTGCCGGAAAAAGTATAACTGGGGTCGCCTGAAGTGGGCTCAAACCAATCCCAACTCTCGACGCGGGTACGAAAGCTACCGCTGAATTTGATGCCGCTCTGCGCACTGCACAACTGCGCGAGGACGAGCAGAGACACAACTCGGGTGTAGAACATGAGTTCTCCTGAAGTGGCGACGCGAATTAGGCGCGAGGTGCGCGTTTCCGGAGCAGGGCGGCGCGGGACTGCTCGGCGGCGGCACGGACGAGGGCAGCCATCTTGGGGTAGTCGGGTTCGATATCGGGCTCAATGCCGTGCTCACGGAGCGCGGCGGTCATGATAGGACCTACGGACGCGACTACGACTTGCGATTGCATCGCCTGGTACACTTTCTCAGGAAATCCCAGATTGGCGGCGATCTCCATAAGATGGATGTACTGGACGGAAGTAGTGAATACGAGAACATCCACGTTGCCGCGCGATAGGCGCCGCGCAGCTTCTTTGAGCGGTCCAATATCGTCGGGGAGTTCCCAGCGATAGATCGCGATCGTGTTGACGGTGGCGCCGAGGCTTTCAAGGGCGGCGTTGAATTCAGGATTGGGCCGGCCATACTCCTGGATGGAGATTCGCCGTTCGGGCCGCTCGGCCATGATGGGCACCATCTCGCGCCATGTGTTGGGTTCGGGGATTCGCACCTGTGGTTGCACACCCAGTTCATGAAGAATGGCCAGCGGCTTGGGGCCGCGAACGGCGATCGTGACATTGCGCAACGCGGCGCTGAATTCGCCGGAGGAGTACTTCGTCAGAATTGCATCACGCAGATACGCGAGGCCCACGCCGGTGGTGAACAGAACGAGATCGAATTTGCCGGCGATAAGGCTGGCGGCCCAGGCGAGCGCCTCGGCCTGGGAATCGATGGCACGTTCCTGCACCGAAGGAGCAATGAACGGCTCCCCATTCCAACGGCGAATGAGCGCCTCCATCTCCCGGGCACGGCGGGACTCCAATGACAACACACGCAATCCTTCGAAAGACATCCAGTAATCTAAGCAGCCTCAGCTTCCGCACGCCCTCTTTGCAGCAGGACGATACCATCTTCTAGTTTCGCCGGAAATGTGCGCACGCAGGGACCCGCACCGGCAGGCTTCACCGTTTCACCGGAATTCAGGCAGATCCGGCGCGTATGCAGTGGACAGGTGACGGTCACGCGGCCATCGAAGTTGGACACCATTCCGTCTACCAGAGGTCCGTCCTGGTGTGGGCACCGGTTTTCGACCGCAACTACGCGAGTACCAAGGTTGAACAGGGCGATGTCGAGGCCTGCCCATTTCAGTGACCGGCCCTCGTTGAGCGGTAGATTCTCGATGCCGGTAATCGGCACCCAGTGCGAATCAGACATGTGCTTTCTCCTCTATTTCAATCTGAACAAGCTCATTGGATTCCACCTCGATCGACGAGAACTGAAAAGGACGCGGGTTATACCGTTCCAACCATGCATCGGTGGCGCGATCCTTGGACCGTTGCAACCGGTCCAACAATCCCTGCTTCACGGCATCGACGGCATAAACGGTTTCTCGCCGCACCTTCTCTATCCCGAGCCGTTCCACAAAGTCATAAGTTCGTTCCAGATAGACGCCGTGTTCGCGATAGTACTGGAAGAACAGCTGCGCGGCCGTCAGCGCCTCTTCTGTCGTTTCGACAGTGATCAGCAGATCCGCCTTGCGCACGCCCTTGCCGGCTGCGCCTCCCACAACTAATTGCCAACTGCCTTCCTGGCCAATCAAGCCGATATCCTTCACCGTGGCTTCCGCACAGTTCCTCGGGCATCCAACGACAGCCAGCTTTGTTTTGTGCGGCGTGAACAAGTCCTCCAGCCGCCTCTCCAGTTCAATTCCTGTGGTGATCGCATCCTGGGTTCCGAAGCGGCAGAACGTGGAGCCCACGCAGGTCTTGACCATGCGGACGCCCTTCGTGTAGCCCTGGCCCGACCGCATGCCCAGGTCCTCCCAGATATTGGGCAGATCCTGCTTCTTCACACCCAACAGATCAATCCGCTGACTGCCGGTGACCTTCACCAACGGCACGTTATACTTCTCAGCGACATCGGCAATCTTCCGCAATTCAGCGGGTGTCGTCACCCCTCCCCGCATCCGTGGAATGACAGAAAACGTACCATCTTTTTGAATATTCGCGTGGACGCGATCGTTGATGAACCGTGCCGACCGATCTTCGTTATGCTCCCCCTGCCAAACCACATCAACCAGATAACTCAGCGCCGGTTTGCACACCTCGCACCCGATGCCGTTGCCATAGATATCGAGCAACTCCTGCACACCCCTCAGTTTCTGCGAGCGAATGATTTCTCGCAGTTGGTCCTGTGGAAACGGAACACAGTCGCAAAGAACTTTGGCCTTCTCTTCCGAATAGTCCGGAGCAACGGCCTTCAACAGCGATTGACAAAGACCCGTGCAACTTCCGCATCCGGTGGCGGCCCGCGTCTTGTCCTTGAGCTGGGCCAGCGTGCAGACGCCGTGAGTGTGAACCGCGTCGATAATGGCGCCTTTGGAAACGCCATTGCAACCACATATCGTGTGGCTATCCGGTAGGGCCGCGGCGTCTTCTCCAGGTCCTTCGGATGTCGCTGGGCTCAGCAGATGCCGACGTTGGTCGGTCAGGTCGGTTCCGTTGCGGAGCCAGGCCATGAAGCGATGATCGTCCGACGCATCGCCAACAAGGATGACGCCCTCCAACTTGTTTTCTCTCAGAATGAGTTTCTTGTAAATGCCAAGCGCCGGGTCCTCCAAACGGACACACTCAACGCCTTCGCGTTGATCGTTGAAGTCACCGGCGCTGAATACATCCGCGCCCATGATTTTAAGTTTCGTCGCGGGCGTATAGCCCGTGAATACCGGCCCCCGATTCCCAGTCAGCGTAGCCGCAAGCACCTTGCCTTGCTCCCACAGCGGCGCGACAAGCCCAAAGAGCTGCCCGTTGAACTCCGTGCACTCGCCAACCGCGAAGACATCGGGGTGGGAAGTCTCCAGGTATTCGTTGACGACGATGCCCCTGTTGACATCAAGACCGGCAAGCTTCGCCAGTGCGGCGTTGGGTTTGATGCCGGCTGCGACCACAACGAGATTTGCATCCAGCACAAGGCCGTCGGACAACCGAACGCCTTCCACATGGCCTTCTCCTGTAAATGCCGCCGTGGACGCTCTGCACAACACAGTAATTCCCAGCGACGCCAATTTGCGCTGCAAAAACTGTCCGCCTGTAAAATCCAATTGGCGGTCCATCAGATGCGTTCCCAGGTGAATCACAGTGACGTCGCAACCCTGTAACTGGAGCCCCCGTGCGGCTTCCAGGCCCAATAAGCCGCCCCCGATGACGACAGCCTTCACCCCGGCCCCGGAGAGCGCCAACAGATGCTTGGCGTCATCCAGCGTGCGGAAGACGAAGATGCCTTGTTTATCGATTCCATCAATCGGCGGAAGGAACGGACTGGACCCGGTGGCGATCAACAGCTTGTCGAACGCCGTGGTGCAGCCCTGCGCCGAATGTATGGTTTTGGCGGCGAGATCGATCTTATCAATCCGCAAACCAAGGCGAGCCTGAATGTCATTTGCCTTGTACCAGTCGATATCGTTCAGCACGATATCGTCCATCTCCTTTTCGCCGGCAAGGACGGAAGAGAGCAAAATACGGTTGTAGTTGACGTGGGTCTCGTCGCCGAAGATCGTGATTTCGAAGTCGTGATTGTGCTTCAGAATCTGTTCGACGGTAAACACGCCGGCCATGCCGTTGCCGATGACCGCTAGTCGCTGTTTCATGCGGCCTCCTGGGCGAACTGGTTGGAGTGCGACTCCAGGAAGCCGATGATCCGGTCCCGGAGACGCTGGTACTCCGGATGCGATGTTGCCTGGTGGCGGTGTCGCGGTCGCGGAATCGATACCCGCAAATCCAGACCCAACGTCGCCTCCGGGCCATCCGTCATCAGGAGGATCCGGTCGCACAGGTAGAGAGCTTCGTCAATATCGTGGGTGACCATGATGACGGTCTTGCGATCCTTTTCCCAAAGGTCCAGAACAAGATCCTGGAGTTCAAAACGGGTGAGCGAATCCAGCATGCCGAAGGGCTCATCAAGCAATAGGAATCGTGGCTCCTGGGCCAGAGCGCGCGCGATGGCAACCCGTTGCTGAGTCCCCTGGGAGAGGGCGGCGGGCAATTCGCCAGCGTATTCAGCCACACCCACCAGCGCGAGATACTTGGCGGCCAGTTCTTTCTGCCGCCCAGGGGCCAGTTTCGGATGTGCCTGGGATGCGGAGAGCAGCACGTTATCAATGGCGGTGAGCCATGGAAGGAGGCACGGCGACTGGAAACAAAAAGCGCGCTCCAGTCCCGGTTCCGTTACTTCCGCGCCATCAATGACAATGCCGCCCGACGAAGCCGTTTGCAGGCCCGCAACGATTGAGAGCACCGTCGACTTGCCGCAGCCGGAGTGGCCGAGCAGCGCGACGAACTCCCCCGGTGCAATTCGTATATTGAAATCCTTCACGACAGTGACACTGCCGTACGATTTGGACAGCGACGAGATTTCCAGCGGCCGATCGGTGCTCATGCAACCTCCTGAATAAGCGCTGGCGCTAGAGCGCCGGCAGCGAGGAATTCGACGAGGCGATGGCGCAACGAAACCGCTTCCGCATCGTGCAGCAGCAGCCCCGCCGATCGCGGCCGCGGAAGATGGACGTCAAAGGACGGACTCAATGTTGCGCCCGGTCCTCGGCCAAGCGCGTGGATGCGATCAGAGAGCAGGATCGCTTCCTCCACGCTGTTGGTGATCATCAACGCCGTGACAGGACGGCCCGCCGCGCGGCACAGCTGCGCAAGTTCCTGCTGCAGCGTCGCCCGAGTGAGCGCGTCCAGTGCACCGAAAGGCTCATCGAGAAACAACATGCGTGGTTCAGCGGCAAAAGCGCGAGCGATAGAAACCCGCTGGCGCATACCGCCGGAAAGTTCCCCTGGCGTCTTCAACGCCGCGTTCCGGAGGCCAACCATCTCCAGGTACTTCATGGCCTGTTCCGTGTGTTGCTTCGGCGTCCATTGCGAAAAGGCCGGCTCCACCGCAAGTCGCACGTTCTCCAGCGCCGAAAGCCATGGCAGTAGCGAGTAGTTCTGAAACACCATGCCCGCTTCGAGAAGAAAGCCGCGTACCGGTTGCCCGCCGACAGTCACCGCGCCGCGATCCGGCTCCGTCAGTCCGCTGGCAATCTTCACCAGAGTCGTCTTGCCGCTCGCCGAAGCACCGACGATGGAAACAAATTCGCCTTCCGCCAGCGACAGGTTGATGTTGTGCAGGATGCTCCGTTGGCCGAAAGACTTGGCGATGTTGTGCAGTTTAAGGAATGACATGCGGAATCCTTTCTAGGCGGCGCGAAGACGGGTTTCGGCAAAGCCCATGAGACGGTCGAGAATGAAGCCGACGATGCCGATAGTGAGGATGCAGAGCAGGATGTGCGAATAGATCAAGCTGTTGTACTCCTGCCACAGAAATCCGCCCACGCCGGGCGTACCTGTAAGCATTTCCGCGGCGACAATCACCAGCCAAGCAATGCCGAGGCTCAGCCGGTAGCCGGAGAACATATACGGCAGAGTGGCGGGCAATAGGATCTTGGTGAACTTGCGCCACGGCGACAGCCGCAACACTTTGGCCACGTTGTGATAATCCTGTGGGATCGCGCGCACGCCCTGCATAGTGTTCACCACGGTGGGCCACATGCTGCAAAGTGCGATGGTGAATAGTGCGGCTGGTTCCGACTGGCGGAACAGAATCAATCCCAGCGGCAACCACGCAAGCGGCGAGATGGGGCGGAGGATCTGAATCGTCGGATCGAACATACGGAAGAACATCGTTGAGGAGCCCAGCAAAAAGCCCAGCGGCGTTCCAATCAGTACGGCTAAAGCAAAACCCTTGGCCACGCGGAACAGGCTGTAGGCTGTCATCAGTCCAATACCCTGATCCATTTCGCCTCGCTTCTCCCATGGCTGCAGAATGTACAGCCGGCTGTCTTCCCACGTCTTAAACGGCGAAGGAAGATCCGGCGAAACGATCGAGCTGATAGCCGCCCAAAGGCCCAGAACAAGCGCGATCCCGACAAAGGAAAGAAGAACACTGATAGCGGATTTCTTCATGATTGGCTCCTAGGCAACACTGTGAATAGGGAATGCACGGGCATACGCTTCCGGGCTCTTCGTAGGGTCAAACGTACCATCGGCCAGTTTGGCCACCTGCATGTCTGTGGCGGTGGACTTCACCCCCAGTTCCTTCATCGCTTCCAGATAGAGGCCCGGCTGCATGACCTGGTCAGCCGTCTGTTTGTAGTTGACGTCGCCCTTCACCATGCCCCAGCGCCGGAACTGGCTCAGCCACCAGTATCCGTAGGTTTTGGCCGGAAAATTCGTATTCCGGTTGGAGAAAATCATGTAGTTGGGGTCCTGCTCCTGCCGCCCGTCGCCATAGATGTACTTGCCCATCAGCCGGTCGGCAATGATTTCCTTCGGACAGTTGATGTAGGAAGCCTGGCTGATCGCGGTTGCCACAGCGGGGCGGTTGGCCATGTTGTCAATGTGGACACTGGCCAGGTGCAGCGCTTTCAGTACAGCCTTCACCGTCTTCGGGTTTTTCTGCGAAAACTCTTCGGTGAATGCGCAAACTTTTTCCGGATGATCGGCCCACAACTTCTGCGTTGTTGTCACCGTGAAACCGGTGCCGTCGGCGATGGCGCGTCCGTTCCACGGCTCGCCCACGCAGAAACCGTCCATCTTGCCGATTTTCATGTTCGCCACCATTTGCGGCGGCGGGATGGTGATCAGCGTGACGTCTTTGTCCGGGTGAATACCGCCGGAGGCCAGCCAGTACCGGAGCCACATGGCGTGCGTGCCGGGCGGAAAAGTCATGGCAAAGGTGAGCGGCGTTCCCGACGCCTTGGCCTTGTCGACGTGTGGCTTCAGATCTCTAGCGGCCTTCACTCCCTTGAATTTGCTCGCCAGCGTGATCGCTTGCCCGTTCCGGTTTAGCAGCCATGGGATGACCATCGGTCGTTTCGGAGAACCCAGCAGCCCCAGTGTCGATGCAAACGGCATGCCCAGCAACATATGCGTGGCGTGATTTTCGCCAAGCGTGAGTTTGTCCCGGATAACCGCCCAACTGGCTTCTTTCGATATCACTGAATTGACGCCGAACTTCTTAAAGAGCCCCATTTCATGGGCCATTACGATGGAAGCGCAATCGGTCAGCGCAATAATGCCGAACTTGACGTTCGGCGTTTCCGGAGCGTCACTGGCGTAGACGTTGCCGATATAGCCGGCCGGCAATCCGGCAAGCAGGCGGGAGAGAACGGTTCTGCGATTCATGGTCATGGTAGTCGGGCCTCCTTAAGGGCGGGGATTCGAGGACCGTTCAACACGGACGGCACACTGTTTGTAGTTGGGTTCGCGCGAGATGGGGTCGAACGCGTCTTGCGTGACTTCATTCGCGTTGGTTTCGACGAAGTGAAACGGCATGAACAATTGCCCCGGCGCGATAATCTCGGTTAGCCGTAGTTCAATGTTGTGGACTTGCCCGCGACGGCTGATAAGGCTGACGTTCTCATGGCTCTTCAGGCCAAGGCGGCGTGCGTCTTCGGGATTCATTTCCAGCCAAGCATTAGGTGACATGCGTTCCAACAGCGCCACCTGCGCTGTCTTCGTGCGCGTGTGCCAGTGTTCTACCGTGCGGCCGGTGTTCAGGATGAAGGGAAATCCTTTACCGGGTTGGTCAGGATACGGCTCCCACGCTACAGGAATCAGATTGGCCCTGCCGTCGCACGTTGGGAAATTGCCATCGGCGTACAGTCGCGGAGCCGCAACCGGATCAGATCCT
The DNA here is from genome assembly GCA_035714175.1 of Bryobacteraceae bacterium. Taxonomy (GTDB): domain Bacteria; phylum Acidobacteriota; class Terriglobia; order Bryobacterales; family Bryobacteraceae. Next base: position 35,759 of record DASTML010000221.1, read on the forward strand.
TCCGGGAATGGCCACTGCAATCCGCCGTGCTCTTCGATGGCCGCGTAAGTCATGCCGGAGTAGTCGCACAACCGGCCGCGAGTGACGTTCTTGATTTCCTCGAATGCGTCTGCAGGCATTGTCCAGTTCGGGAACAGCTCGTCCTTCACGCCGAGTTGCTCGGCGATGGCGAGGAAGATATCGAAGTCCGGCAGCGCTTCTCCCGGCGGCTGTACGGCCCGGTTGGCCTTGCCAACGCGCCGTTCGGAATTCGTATATACGCCCTCCTTTTCACCCCAAATGGCCGCGGGTAGAACCAAATCGGCGAGTTCCGAAGTTGGGTTGGGGTGGTAGCCGTCCTGCACCACCAGGAAGTCCAGATTCGCGAACGCGGCGCGAAGTTGCGTCTGATTCGGATAGCTGACAACAGGATTGGTGGCGATAATCCATAGTGATTTGATCTCGCCACTCACGGCCGCGTTGATGATGTCGGGATAGGCATACCCGCGCTTGGTGGGAAGTCGATGGATGTCGACGTTCCACATTGCCGCCAATTCAGCGCGATCGGCGGCGGATTCGAACTTTCGATATCCCGGGGGGGACGACGTGTAGCTTGTCTCCCGGCTTCCCATGGCGTTGCACTGCCCTGTGATAGAGAACGGTGCGGCCCCTTTGCGGCCGAGTTGACCCGTAAGCAGTGCAAGGTTGTTGATGACATTGACCGTGGCGGCGCCTTGCGTGGAGTGGTTGACTCCCATGGTCCAGGCGACGAAGGCAGCTTTCGAGTTTGCGTAGCGATGGGCTAGGTTGACGATCACCTGAGACGGCAGGCCCGTGATGGCCGCGGCCCATTCGGGTGTGCAGGAGTCCAAATGTTCTCGGAGTGGAGCGATCCCATTCGTGTGCGTGGCAATGTATTGATCGTTGGCCAACCCGTCGCGCAGAATGACGTGGGCCATCGCATTGAGCAGCGCGATATCGCCGCGCGGCTTGATCGGTAAATGCAGATCAGCAAGCATCGCGGTCTTAGTGACGCGCGGGTCGACTACGACAAGATATTTGCTGGGATTCGCGCCAAGATGCTGAACCAGAATCGGATGGTTATCGGCGATATTGGCGCCGATAAGGAGCACGAAGTCCGATGTCCGAAG
>DASTML010000222.1:0-18364 GCA_035714175.1 Bryobacteraceae bacterium
GGCGGAGAACGGTTGGACGACCTGCAGAAGATCTACGAAGACAACCAGCGGACCGCCAAGATCCGGATGCGGCAGGAAACGTCCGGGGCATTGCAAATCACAGGCTCGACGGGCTATCTCAACATGTGCCCGGGCTTTCAGTTTGATCTGGCTCGTCACTACAGTGACGACGATGCCTACGTCATCACGGCGGCTTCCGTCGCAATTCCGCAACGCGGCGACTATGCGGGTGATTCCGATGAGTTCTCCGGTCCGCCACCGGAAATCGTATTCAACTGCATTCCAGTCCAGTTGCCGTATGTGCCGCAGCGCGTGACGGCAAAGCCCTCCATTTTCGGCACGCAGACAGCCGTCGTGGTCGGCCCGGACGGCGAAGAAATTTTCACTGACAAGTACGGGCGCGTGAAAGTGCAGTTTCTTTGGGACCGGGAGGGGAAATTCAATGGGAACAGCTCCTGCTGGGTGCGAGTGGCGAGCCCCTGGGCTGGCAAGCAATGGGGCATGGTACATATACCTCGAATCGGGCAAGAGGTAGTTGTCGCCTTCGAAGAAGGAGATCCGGACCAGCCGATCATCGTGGGCAGCGTCTACAATGCGGACCAAATGCCGCCCTACGAACTGCCGGCGAACAAAACGCAGAGCGGGACAAAGAGCCGCAGTACACCTAACGCCGGTCCGAATAATCTGAACGAGATTCGGTTTGAAGACAAGATCGGGCACGAACACATCTTCATTCACAGCGAAAAAGACACGCATTTTCGCTGTAAGGGAGCCTATCTTGCCGATATTGGCGGCAGTTTTGACGAAACGATCCATGGCGATAGCCGGGTGGAACGTAAAGGAAAGAGCAGCCTGCGCGTCGGCGGCGATTCTTCACATATCGTTCACGGCAATCGAACCGACTTCTGCGACCAGGACGCAATCTATAAGGCGAAGGGGACCCTTGGCCTGAAAGGCGATCACTTCCGTCTGGAAGGACGCATCGGCCACATTGGCGCGACCGACGACATACTGATTGACGTGGGGAGTACGCTTGCCGTGTCCGCTTCGGATGGCATTCACCTGAAATGCGGCAATAGCGTCCTGTCGCTCACGCCGAGCGGGATCTACATTAGCAGCGCCAAGGTCTATATCAACTCTGGAAGCGCGGTCGCCGCCTTTACGGTGGCCAGCAAACCCGCCATTGTACAGGCGGATGCTCCACGCGGTCCGATGAAGGCCGGCGAAACGCTGGCGACGGTAAACCCTGCCGGCGGCATGGACAGCGAAGGCAACCGGCACAACCCAAACGACGATGAAAATAAAGACAAAACGCATTGGGTAGAGGTGGAGCTATTGGACGAGTCCGGCGCACCGGTTGAGGGCGAAAGCTGTGAAATTACGCTCCCGAACGGCAAAAAGACGACAGCGTCCACCAACGCGAAAGGCGTCATTCGCGTTGAAAAAATCGACCCCGGAGACTGCACGTTTCGATGGATCAACCTGGATCGGGACGCTGTCAATAAGAAGTAGGAGCCCCGCAATGAGCGAAGAAAAATATATCGTCAGCCTGGGTGACAGCATTCCCAGCCTCGCCCACGACAACGGCCACTTCTGGGAGACGCTTTGGAATCACGGTGAAAATGCCGAACTGAAGGCGAAGCGGAAGAACCCGAACATCCTGGCGCCGGGCGATGAAGTCCACATTCCCCCAATCCGCGTACAGGATTTCCAGGGCGGAACGGACATGAGGCACAAGTTCGTCCGCAAAGGTATACCTGCAAAGTTGAAGATGCAGTTATTTCTGCTGGGTGAACCACGACGGAACGAACCCTACACGCTGATCCTGGACGACGAGATGATCAAGGGCACGACCGACGGCGACGGCAATCTGGAACAATTCGTGAGGCCAAACTCTAAAGGCGGCGTTCTTCGATTGAATGGCGGCAAGGAGGAGTACCCGGTACGGGTCGGCTATCTGAACCCCATCGACAGGATTTCCGGCGTCAAACAGCGCCTTAACAATCTCGGATTTTACTGCGGGAACGAGAGTGAAGACGAGGACGACCTCTTTGCGCAGGCCTTGACGCAGTTTCAGGGCGAGCACGGCGTACCGCAGACGGGGCAGAATGACGCCGTCACGCGAGCCAAAATCGAATCGTTGCACACATAAGGAGCAGCCATGTTAGGTGCAGTTTCCGGGGCCATGGACGCCGCCAGCAAGGCGCTGGGCGGCAGCCTCCCCACCACCCCCGCGGGGAATGCCGCTTTGCAGTTCTACCGGGGTGAAAATCTGGGTCAAGCCGCACAAACCCTCGCCGGCGCACAGGCTCCGGAGGACCGGAGGCCGATTGACGCTGGGGCCGCGATTGAATTCATTCACATCGGTCATGTGCATATTGATTCGTCCAAAGACTTCCACCACGAGCCAAGGCGGGACGACGCGATTGAATCCTTTCCGTTGGGCGGTAAGCTCCGCGCCTTCCAGTTCCGCGCCGCGCTCCACCGGGAAGCCGTTTTGCTTTCCAGCATGATTACCGGTTGTCAGTCCGTGCTTGACGCATTGGAAAAGACAAAAGGCGGCGTTGGGGGAATGGCCGGTATGGCGGCGGATATGCTGGGCGCCGGGGGCGGCAGTTCCGCGACGCCGAAGGCGGCCGATCTCAATGCATTGGGAGCAGCCATCCAATCGGCTATCGCCAAGGTAAATACGCCGTCCTTAACGTACAAAGACATTCATCAGGCTGGCATCGACATACAGCAGGTACGATGCAACTATCGCGCTTTCCAACAAAAGCTGCTTGCTCCTCCGTCCAACGATCCGGCAGGCGGCCTGCTCGGTCAACTTCCGGTCCTGGGCCCCGCCATACCGCCTGCCGTCGCGAATATCCTTAACTTCGTCACGGGGTTGGCCTTCAAGCCCATGGACGTATACCAGCACTTTTATGTCCGGATTGCGCTGGATATGGAGCCGTCCATTGAACGAACGGTGGGTAGGTACACTGTCGCGGCACTCCAGGGCCCGGTTACGCCCTCTTTTTACCTCTGGTACCCAGCCCCCGCTCCGGCGACACCCTCAACTCCGGCCGGAGGAGGGGGGACCGGTATCGCATTTTTGGACGATGCGAAGAAGCGGCTGGATGATTTGAAGTCGAAAGTCGATAATTTCGGAAGAACAATCCGGGACTTTGTCGAACCGGATCCGGATCAGCCGCCCGCACCAGGACAATCCTACCTGGAAGAGGCATTCCAACTAGCTCCTGCGCCCGTGTCCGGGCAACCTCCGGCGCCGCCGAAAGAACTCGCGGCTCTGATTGCCAACGGATTCAAGGCCGGCCTGGCCGTCGACAGCCTGCCGGGCTTCGTGGAAACAGTAATCGTAGAGATCACGACGATTAACAACGAGTTTCTGCGCGAGGTCTACAAGAAATTGATGGACCGGCCCGCGGTACAACCGATTAACGAACTGGAAGTGTATGAAGCGGCCCGGATGCGGATGCTGGAACGGCTCGTCAATGTGGTGATCGACAAGGTATCGTTTCTGCAACGCGCCAAGGATTTTGGCTTGGCCATGCAGGGGGTGAACGTGAAGCCGGGGGAGGCGCTTCTCGACAAAGGCATGGAAGAATTGAACCAGGAAGTCCTGCGGCGCCTCAACGTGGCGCTGGAACTCACGATGGGCGAGTTGGTCGATAAGCTGGAAGGTCTCCGCCAGCAGTGCGAAGCAGCAAATGCCCTGGCGATGGAGGCCTATTTAGGCGTATTTCCATGGCTTTTAGCGCTCAATTTCCGGAATACGTTCCTCCCGGTCTGGCAATTGATCATGGACAACACGTTTGGCCGGGTTTCCGGGCCGCTCGGTGACGTGATGCGCCAGGCAAGAGACGCCATGAATAAGGCGAAAGCAAAAGTGGACGATGCCCGGACCGTAGCTCTGCGACTGCAACGAATCAAGGACCGGGCGACAAGAGACGGACTCCAAGCGGGCTTGACGGGGCAGAATTTGACTGGATACCGGCAGGACTGGGCAGCCACGCTTCCCCCCGACCAGGTGCAGCCAAAACCTCAAACCGTACCATTCTTCCCCTTTACGAAACGTGTCGCGCAAGTGTCAGGAGAAAAGGTAACGAAAACCGAGTACGATAACGTGAAAGGCTCCCACAAGTGGGACCTTGCGGGGCAATCGCTGATGGTATAGCATCCCCGATTCCGCGATAAGCAGAAGAGGTATTGGATGCCGAATGTGACTCAGGAAACCCGGCTGTTGGAGTTGACCACCCCGCTGGGTAAGGACAAGCTGCTCATCCGTTCCATAGACGGGATGGAAGGCCTTTCGCAACTGTTCAGTTTCCGCGTGGAGGCGTTCGCGCCCAATGATGACGTTGTTGATTTTTCCCTACTGGTAGGCCAGACCGTCTGTGTTCGCCTCGTTCTGGACAATGCGGATAGTCAACAGCCCAAACGGTTCTTTCACGGCCTCGTGCAAACAGTCACTCGCGGCGCCCGCGGCTATACGAATACGGCATACAGCCTGCAAATCGTACCGAATTTTTGGACTTTGACCCGGACGACCCAAAGCCGAATTTTCCAACAAATGTCGGTGCCGGATATATTGAAGAAAGTCCTTGTGGGATTCTCTGTCTCCTTTGAGTTGCAGGGCACATACGAACCCCGTGACTATTGTGTGCAGTACCGCGAATCCGATTTTGATTTTGCCTCCCGTCTCATGGAAGAGGAAGGCATTTTCTACTACTTCAAGCACGAAGAGACGAATCACGTCATGTTGGTGGCGGACACTTCCACCAGCCACAAGGAACTGCCGCACAGCCCTACGCTCAGCTATGATCCGGATGTCGGCGGCGTGGAAGACCTCGTTATCGTCTACGCGTGGGAAAAGACGCAGACGCTCCGTTCCGGCAAGACGACTCTGTGGGACCACAGCTTTGAATTGCCGCACAAGCCGCTCGACGCCCAGGAACTCATTCTCGAGACATTGCAGGTAGGCTCCGTCTCCCACAAGCTCAAGCTGGGCGGCAATGAAAACATGGAGTTATACGACTATCCGGGCGGCTATGCGCAGCGTTTCGACGGCGTCAAACCTGGCGGAGGCGACAACGCCTCGGATCTGCAGAAGATTTTTGATGACAATAAGCGCACCACCAAGCTACGCATGCAGCAGGAGGCTGTCAACTCGATCGTAATTACGGGTTATACCGGCTACCTTGGCATTATCCCCGGCTTCAAATTCACCCTGGACCGCCACTACGAAGACAACGACGTCTACACAATTACGCGTTCTCACTTCACCATTCCCCAGATGGGCGGCTACGCCGGCGACGAGAGCCTGGACGCGCCGCCGCCGGAAATCGTCTTCAACTGCATTCCCTTTACCCTGCCTTTCCGGCCGCAGCGGGTCACCGCGAAACCCACCGTCTACGGTACACAAACCGGGGTCGTGGTGGGTCCGGCAGGCGAGGATATCTTTACCGATAAGTACGGCCGCATCAAAGTGCAAATGCTTTGGGACCGCAGCCTCCCCTATAACGACAGCAGCTCCTGCTGGTGCCGCTGTGCATTCCCATGGGCGGGAAAGAACTATGGGTTCATCTCGATTCCGCGCATCGGCCATGAAGTAGTGGTCGCGTTTGAAGAAGGCGATCCGGACCAACCGATTGTCGTTGGCAGCGTTTACAACGCCGACACCATGCCTCCCTGGACTTTGCCCGACAACAAGACCCAGTCCGGATTCCAGACACGCACCGAAAAAGGCGGCAACGCGAATCTCAACGTGCTGCAGTTTGAAGATAAGAAAGAGTCTGAATTTATCTTCATTCACGGGGAAAAGGACTTCCACCAGCGAATCAAGAACGATTCGTACAGCAATTACGGAAGGGACGTGAGCCGCTACATCGAGCGGAATCTCATCGAAGAAGTGAAGAACGAGATTCACCGCATGGTCAAAGCCTCGGTTTATGACGAGGTAAAGTCCAACGTTCAGTCCAAGGTTGGCGGAAACATGGATGTTGTGATCACCGGAACACTCAAGAACGAGGTCACCGGCGCCGTTTCCAACACCTACAAGGCCGACCATTCGGAAAAAACGACCGGAACTATGAGCCTCAAAGCCGCCAATATCATTTTCGAGGCGGACACGAAGATTTCCTTCAAAGTGGGCGGCTCAGAGGTCGTCATCGATTCCTCCAGCGTCAGCATCAAAGGCAGCAGCAAGGTCGCGATCACGGGCGGTACGGTTAACATCAACTCCGGCCCTGGCACTCCGGCCGGTTCGCCCACGGCGCCCGCCGCGGCCAAAGTCACAGCGCCAAAGGCCATTACACCCGCGATGGAACCAGGCCAGACCGGCAAGGTTACCTATACCGGCGGCAGCAAACAGCCAGCGGGACCCGCCCACAATACTCCACCCACCGGAACAAAGTCTCCAGCGGAAAAAGCGGCCCAAAGCGGTCAAAAGGATCCGGCGAACGAGAATCACTTTATTGAAATCCAGGTTAACGATGAGGACAACTTGCCGGTGCCTGGAGAATACTTCGAGGTTTTGACGCCGGAAGGAACGGTTGCCTCCGGGACAACGGATGAAAAAGGGTTCTCGCGCATCGACGGTATCCAGCCCGGAACCGCCACAATTCGATTCCCCAATCGGGATAAGACGGTACTGGAGTAATCGCCGTGCCGACAAAAGTCACTGCAAAAAACGGCGATTGCCTTTGCGGGCTCGCGGTGGACGCGGGATTTCTCAACTGCGACCCGCTGCGCGCCGTCGGCGAAAACGCCGCATTTCTGAGCCGGGAATTGCGGGATGGGGATGAAGTCACCATCCCGGACTTGACGGTGGAAGATCACTCCAAAGCCGTCGACTCCAAGCATACTTTTAAGCTTAAAAGCAGCCCGCCCTTCCATATCCGGTTCGTACACGGCTCCCCAACGTTGCCGTATCGCGACGATACCGAAACGACAACGCTGCATGTCTCTAATTTCGTGACGAACCTCGGCGGAGCGGATGGGTTGAAGCCGTTTCCGACCGGATTTGGCTTCCACGATGACGGGCATCAGGACCCCGATACGTTTAAGGTCGAGGTGTGGGATCCCGCGGCGGGCGGATCAGTCAATGTCAAATTGGAGACGCTGAAACCCGTCTACACGGCGGACACAGGCACAGGCAAACTCACGCCTACTTCGTTTACTCCTTTTACCGAAGCCAATCGTAAGCACGATGCCCTGGTTTGCAACCAGGTCGGTGCGTCCGCGACCAATACCTATCGATCCAAATACATGCGGCTGGTAGTGGACGAGAACGACATCAGCGATTCCGGGCTTGCCGATCAGTTGCTGCTCACCACGGACGTCGCTGATGGTCTGGGAACCGGCGCGGCGGGGGATAACGATACGGTGGAGATCCTCGACCAGATGGTCCGGGCCACCTACGAAATTCAACGTTGCACTGGCTCACCCAAATGCAAGGTCACTAAGACGGTGGAGATCGGGGGAACGGAACGCCGGCGAATTAAGCTGCATTTTTACGCTGTTCGTAAGGATCCCGGGGTAGACATCATGCCGACGGGCGTCGCGGCCGACGATGTCAAAAAGCATCTGCGGCGGCGCACGTTCAAATGGTACCGGCGCGTCTACGCGCAAGCCGATATGGCGCCAAAACTGGCAGCCCTCGAAATCATCGATCCGCCTGCACACAACATGTTTTGTCTGTCGCACGGTCACGGACTTCCGGTTTCAACGGCCACAGCTATCTCGTTAAACTTCAAGCTCGTGACGGCGACGCGCAATCTGCCGGTTGCGATCGCGTTCGCGGGCGGCGAAGTTCCACTGGCCGCCGCCGGAGTCATTACAACCGGATTACCGGCGGGATTCAGCGGAGATGCCCAGCTTTGCACGCTCCGCAGCGGGGCGATCAATCCTTCGGTGGATTTGATTATTACCGCCGACAACGGAGAGCGCGTTCGCATCGTCGATCCGGTTTTGACCCCCGGCGCCGGGCTAACAGTGGACGTCCCCCGCGTGGATCCGAATAATGTTGACATGGCCGATGCAAGCTCCGACCTTACTATTGGCGGCGGCATTACCTTCGACATGAAGCGATTGCTGCGCGCTGTTCCGGTCACCGACGACGGAATGCATTGCATTGTAGTCGGCAAATTCAATACATTTGGCCTTCGCGGCCGCGCATTCCGCGAATTTCACGCGGCAGGGGCGGCGTTTAAACCGCCGTTGCCATTCCGTTCCGCGACCATCATGGCCTATCAGGCGAACAGTGGTTTCGTTCTCGACAATAGCGACAATCTACCCTTTACCTCGCCGCACGAATCCGCCCATGTCATTTGCGACATGAGTCACACGATCGTCGGGGCCAATCACGACCGGACCGAACTTCTGGGGGCCAGCACGCCGCCGGCCAACAGCATGGGCGGTACCAAGCGGCTGTGCGACGGGCCCTATCTTGTCCGCATGACGCAACGCACGGAGACCACATCCTTTGAAGTACAGGTCCGGCTGGTGCAGGAAATCCTGACCCAAAGCGCTGCAAAATTGGAGGCTTGGTAGAACATCATGGCTGATCAACCCGCCGCGATTACCGCCGTCCGGTGGCCGAGTAAAGATGCTGCCGTTCTACTCACCCGTTTCGTCATGGGTGGGCCTGAGGCGGGCCGCCGTGCCCCGCGCGGCATTGACCCTGAGTATGTCTCCTACTGGCTGCGGGAAAACGTGAAGGCAGACTGTCCGCCGGGCGTCATGCTCCGTACCGTGGAACTCCTGCGCTTTTATGAGCGCAGAGACGCGCTGGAATTCCTCAGCCGCATGCTTAACCGGAATGAAGACGACGGGCGCGCCTTCGCGCGCGCCATGTATATCCTCCAGGCCATTGGAGAAGTGGGCACGCCGGAGCAGGCGGCCTTCGCTTCCCGCTATTGCGCCGAATTTCTGTTGCCCCGCCCCGTCGCCATGGAGCACTTCACGCTCATCCTGGAGACAGCCGAAGCGCTGTCGATCGCTTTTGATCTGGGCGGAATCGGCCGGCGGGTAGATACGGCGCTGGCTGGACTGGGAGACGTCAAAAATCTGGATAGCAGCGACGGTATCCGGCTATTGAAATACCGCGATTACCGGAACAACAATCTGCCGGCCGCCGTGCACACGATTGGCATCAAACGGCGGTTGCAAATGGCGAATCCGGCCGAGCGGCTCCAAGAGTTGCTGTACATCTATTTGGGCGAATCCTCCGCCTCCACGCCATCGATGCAGACATGGTCGGGCCGGATGCTGAGAGAGTTTGCGATGAAGGATTCGGCAGGGCAGGAGACGGTATTGCACCTGCTCGCGCAAGTCTTGGATGGAACGATAAAGAGCCAGATGCCCAAACAGAAGAAAGACTTCTTGACCCACCGTTCCGCCCAGGCCATTCTTTACCTCAACGGTAAGTTGAGTTTCCCGCAGCAGGAGGCCTATGAGCCGATTGCCGGGACCGGTCCGGAAAACTTCCTTTGGGATGATCCGGGTATGCCGGGCGCTTAGATTGATGGATTTGATTCGTTGTGGAGTTCTCCCGTGCCTACTAAAGTGACTGCGAAAAACGGCGACTGCCTTTGCGGGATCGCCAGCGATTTCGGCTTCTTCGACTGCAAGCCGCTCCGTGACGTCGGAGAAAACTCTGCCTTTCTGAACCGGCCGCTCCAGGACGGCGATGAAGTCACGGTACCGGACATTACGGTGGAAGATCATCAAAAGCCGGTCGATGCCAAGCATACGTTCAAGCTCAAGACGAGTCCGCCCGTCAATATCCGGTTTGTGCACGGATCGCCCAATCTGCCGTACAGGGATGACTCGGAAACCGTGACGCTCCACGTTTCGAACTTCGTCACCGATCTCGGCGGCGCCGATGGCCTAAAAGCGCTTCCGAAGGGCTACGGCTTCAACGATGATGGCCACCAGGATCCCGATACATTCAAAGTGGAGGTATGGGACCCCGCGGCGGGCGGATCTGTCAACGTTGTGTTGGAGGCGTTGAAACCGGTCTATACGGCGGACCCCATCACGGGCGCCCTTACCGTTACCAGCTACGCGGATTTTGGAGATGCCAAACGGAAAATCGACGCGCTGGTCTGTAATCAGGTGAGTTCCACTACAGCGAATACGTACCGGTCAAAGTATATGCGGCTCGTGGTTGACGAAGAAGACCGGGACAATGCGGGCGTAACGGACCAGGTGCTGTGGGTCTCCGATATGGCGGACGGACTGGGTTCCGGAGCCCCCGGGGACAACGATACGGTTGAAATCCTGGACCAGATGGTTCGCGCCAGCTACGAAGTGCAACGTTGCTCCGGTTCACCAAAATGCAAAGTGGTCAAAACGGTGGAAATCGGGGGTTCCGAACGGCAGCGCGTCCGCCTTCATTTCTACGCAGTCCGGCAGGCGGTGGGCGGTGCAGCTATGCCGACCGGCGTCAGCACCGGCGATGTCCAAAAACATCTTCGCCGCCGCACGTTCCGCTGGTACCGCCGCGTGTTCGCCCAGGCGGACCTGGCGCCCAAACTGATGAGCATGAACGTAGTCGATCCGCCGCCGGAAAACATGTTCTGTCTTTCCCATTCTCATGGCCGGCCGGTATCGACATCGGGCGTCGTGCAGCTCGACTTCCGGGTCAAAACGGACACGCGCGATCTGCCCGTGCGTATCGTTTTTACCGGCGGCGAAACACCCCTGGCGGCCGGCGCCGCTATCGCGGGGGGCTTGCCAGTTGGATTCTCCGGGGAGGCGCTGGCCTGCGTGCGAGCCACCAACGCTGTCAATCCCTCGTGCGACACGATCATCACGGCCGACAATGGGGAACGAGTCACGCTGCTCGATGTTCAACTGAGCGTTGGCGCCGGTATGACGGTGGATGTACCACGCGTGAATCTCATGTCTGTGATTTCCGATGATGCGGCTGTCGATGCCAGCGTTGCCTTTCTGACAATCGACATGAAGCGGCTCCTCCGCGCCACTCCGGTTACGGACGATGCGATGCACTGCATCGTAGTGGGCCGGTTCAGTACCCCCGGACTCCGTGGGCAAGCCTTTACGGATTGCCATTTGGCCGATGCGGCGTTCCAACCCGCGTTGCCGTTTCGATCTTCCACGATCATGGCCTATCAGGCCGCCGGCGGCAGCGGATTCATTGGCGTATTGGATAATGGCGACACGCTGCCGTTTACCTCGCCCCACGAATCCGCTCATACCCTTTGCGATCTGGTCCATACAAAGCCGGGAACAAACCACAATCGAACCCAACTTCTTGGGACCGGCACCTCTCCGGCGAATTCTGTCACGGCGACCAAACGACTCTGCGGAGGGCCGTATCTGGTAACCATGGAACAGAATTTAACGACCACAATGACGCATGTGCAGGTGAAGCTGGTAGATAAGATGCGCTCCCACGGGGCCGCGAAAATGGAGGCCTGGTAACTCGCATGTCCGCTTTACCGATTCCCATCACTCTCGTGCGGGTTCAAAACCGTGACGCCAATCTCGCCCTGGAACGCTTCGTGCACGGGGGACGCTACTCCGGCCGCCGGCCGCCGCGGGGTATAGACCCAGAATATGTCTCCTATTGGATCCGCGAAAACGTGAAGCCGGATTGCGCGCCGGGCGCGATGATGCGCGTCGTGGATCTGCTGCGTTTCTACGAACGCAAGGATGTGCTGGACCACGTCAGCCGTTTTCTGACGCGCCAGGAGACCGATGAACGGTCCTTCCGCCGCAGTTTGTACGTGGTACAGGCCATCGGCGAGGTGGGAACGGCGGAACAGGCCGCATTTGCCGTTCGTTACTTCAATGAGTTCCTGCTGCCCCTGCCGTTTGCATTGGAATTTTTCCAGCTGATTTTAGAGACTGCGGAAGCGGTCGCCATTGCAGTCGACGTGACCGCTATTGGGCGCCGCCTCCAGGCTGCGCTAGCCTCCGCGCAGGACCAATTGTGGCGGAAGTATTCGGACTACAACCGCAACAATCTGCCCGCCGCTATATATACGATTGAGGCTAAGCGCAGACTCCTGCAGATGGCCCCCGTGCAACGCTTGCAGGAGTTGATGGTGATTTACATGGGGGGATCGGATGTTTCCTCCGCCAGTATGGAGATCTGGGCAGGCAGGCTGCTCCGGGAATATGCCATGCAAGGAGGACAGCAAGCGATTATTGGAGCCTTCACGCAGATCTTTGATAGCGCTGCCAAAAGCCAGATGCCGAAACCTCGGAAGGATTTCCTGTTGCACCGAGCGGGCAACGCCATTCTCTACCTGCAAGGGAAATTCTCTTTCCCGCACGAAGCCATCTTCGAAGAGGTAAAGGAAGGCCCGGAAAATTTCCTGTCCGACGATTTAATGGCGTAGCGCGGCCTGCTCCTCCAGAACGGTTGAAGAGTCCGGGAGGCGCCGCGCCAGCGCAAGACCAAGGAGCGGAAAGGCCGTCAGGCCCATCAGCGCGAGATGTAATGACAATTGTTCCGCCAGCCACGCGGTGACCGGTACGAACAGAATGCCAGTGATGCCCCAGGCGAACCCCATCATGAAAGACGACACGGCGCCGCGCCGTGCCGGAGCCAGATTCTGGGCCATCATAACGTTCACTGGAATCGTCAGCAGCAGGAAGAATCCGCCGGCCACCAGGGCAGCGATTGATGCGGCGTTTGAGGTGAGAAAGCTGGTCAACAACAGCGGACCCGAGAGAAGCATGGACCACTCGATAACCCGCCGCCCCCCCAACCGGTCCGCCAAATGTCCTCCCAACATGCCCCCCAACGCTCCCGCTGCAAAATAGGCGGAGACAATCATGTTGGCCTGCACTGTCGAATAGCCTAGCTCCCGGGTAAAATACAGCGGAAGCAGATGCCCATAGGTCACCTGGATGACCGACCGGATACACACCAGCAGAAACAGGAGGAGCAGAGCCTTCCGGGTTGCTGGTGTCAGTCCGGAGACGGCCATTTGTTGCCTAGGTCGAACCGTGAGAGCCGGACGATAATAGGCGAACAACAGAATGGCGATGGCGGCGCCAGGGAGCGCGGCCACCCATAGGCCACGGAGGCTGACTGTCTCCGCCAGGGCCGCAATAGCCGTCGGACCAATCGAAAAGCCCAATGCGCCGGCGGCAATAAAAAATCCCATGGCGCGTCCGCTGTCCGCGCTGCCCGGTTCCGCCACAGAAGATGTTGCCTGCGGGTGGAACATCGCCATTCCCAATCCCGCCGTACTCACCAGGGCCGCCAGCGAAAAGAAGTCCGGGGCGAGACCCAGGCAACTGATGCAGAGACCGGCAATCAGCGGTCCAGCTACGACGTAGAGACGAGTCGTCCGCCGGTCCGCCAGAAAACCGAATGCCGGCTGCGCAATGTAGGAAGCAAGAATCAACGCGCCGCCCAGCAGTCCTGCCTGAGCAAGGCTCAGCTGAAACTGCGCAACGATCATGGGCTGCAAAGCTCCAAGCGCACTGGAATAGATATCTACAACGCAATGAGCAGCGCAGAGTAGTAGGCGGGGCGAGGTTCGGTTCAAATCCAAACTATACGAAGCGCCGCCGGAACCGCGGCTGCATTGGCCTCCGGCGTTCCATAAGGTGGAATGAACGGTGTGCCAATCCCCCCCGGCGGATAACCGCGGCATAGCCTGGAAAGCATGCGGCAAAGACTGTTGGGCCGGGATGGATTGCGGGTGTCATCCCTGGGTCTTGGGTGTATGGGCATGACCGGATTCTACGGCGATGCAGATGAACAGGAGGCCATCGCCACGCTGCACCGCGCATGCGATTTGGGCGTCACACATTTCGATACGGCCGAAGTTTACGGGCCATATACAAACGAAGTATTCCTTGGCCGCCAATTGGCGGGGCGCCGCGCGAACATCACGATCGCAACGAAGTTCGGTTGGCGGATCACCGACGGCAAACCGGATGGCGTCGATAGCCGGCCGGAAGCTATCCGCGCCTCCGTAGAAGGCTCTCTCCGCCGCCTGGGTACGGATTACATCGATTTGCTTTATCAACACCGGCTGGACCGCGCCGTGCCCATCGAAGAAGTAGTAGGCGCGATGGCGGACCTCGTTCGCGAAGGCAAGGTGCGATACCTTGGCCTATCGGAGGTAGGCGTGCAAACCATTCGCCGGGCTCATGCGGTACATCCCATTGCCGCCATTCAGAGCGAGTACTCGTTGTGGGAACGCGGCTTGGAGGTAGATGTTCTGCCCTGTCTACGGGAACTGGGCATCAGTTTAGTGGCGTTTGCTCCGCTGGGCCGCGGCTTCCTGACAGGCAATGCGAAGCCCGCCGCCGAGCTGGCGCAGAATGACTGGCGCCGCGGCGATCCTCGTTTGACCGATGACAATTTCACGCGGAACATTGCCTTTGCGGAACCCGTCTTTCGCGTCGCGCGCCGTCTGCAAGTTCCGCCCGCGCAGATCGCGCTGGCGTGGATGCTGCACCGGGCGGACGATATCATCCCTATTCCCGGAACAAAGCGCCGTGTCTATCTGGAGCAAAATGTGGCGGCGGCAGATCTGGCGCTCTCCGCGGAAGAACTGCGGGAATTGAATACGGCCATACCTGTCGCCGGAGAACGCTATGGGCAACGGCAACTCCAATATCTGGATCGATAGACGCGCCGCCCTGACCGCGCTTGCCTCGGTTGGCCAATTGTCAGCCGGGCCCGTTCCGGCCGGCGGCCTATGGATACTGGCTGGCCAATCCAACATGCAGGGAGCCGGGCTTTTGCGCAATGCACCCGCTGGAGACAACCGAATCCGTGTCTATACGCTTTCCGGGCGTTGGACAGCAGCCGCGGAGCCGTTGCACGATCTATGGGACGCCAAGGATCCCGCCTATTGGCCAGGCGGTAAGCGAACGCCGGAGCTTGTCGCGCAGCGCAAAGCATTCGCGAACCGTTCCGGAGCGGGACTCGGACTACCGTTCGCTCTATCCATGCTCGAAAGAACCGGCGTTCCGATCGGATTGCTTCCCTGTGCCCTGGGAGGAACAACGATGGCGGAATGGAGCCCTTCGCGCCGTGAGGAAGGCAACCGCTCGCTTTACGGAGCCATGCTCGGTCGCATACGCGCTACGGGAGGCCAGGTGGCCGGCGTCCTCTGGTATCAGGGCGAAGCCGACGGGAAACCAGGTTTGGCCGCGGCCTACAAACAAGACTTCCAAAACTTCATTCAGTCCCTGCGAAATGATCTGCAAATGGAAACGTTGCCGTTCTATTTTGTGCAGATCGGCCGCCACGTTCATGACACGCAGGCGGCTGTCAACGGTCCGGCCTGGAACCTGGTGCAGGAATCGCAACGCCAGGTAGAACTCGAAATACCGTATACCGCGATGGCCACGTCCGTGGACCTGGAGATGGACGATGGCATTCACATCGGCACGGACGGATTGAGGGAGCTTGGCCGCCGACTCGCTCTGATCGCAAGCAAAACCGCCACCGCCGGGCCGCGCCCCCTGCGCGCTACGTGTCGCGGCCGCAGCGTCCACCTCCAACTTAGCGGCGTAAACGGGCGCATAGAATCGTCCGGCCGCCTGGCTGGTTTTACTGTGGCCGACTCCGCCGGACGTATCACGCCCCGCCTCTTCCGCGTCATCGCCAATGGAGACAGCATCTCCCTGCCTTTCGATGGCGGCCCCACTCCGCCGGCATATCTCTGGTACGGCCACGGCAAAGATCCCTACTGCAATGTCCGTGATTCGCAAGGCATGGCGCTGCCGGCCTTTGGCCCATTCCCCATACAGGCCCTTCCATGAAAATTGCCCTCTTATTTTTGCTGCCTCTTTTGACTGCGCAAGAGCCCGACTACGCGCTCACAGCCCCGGGTCATGGAGACCTTTCCTTCTGGGCCCGGCCGGAAAACGGGGCGGCCCGGCTCGTCGAGGGAGAAGCCGCCCTCGGCGACTACAGTCGCACCCTCGCCCTCCGACGCTCGAACGCTTCCTTACTCCGCAAGTTGCGCGACCGCTATTTCACTCGTGTCCGCTCCTTCCGCGACTTCCGCACGCCCGAAGCCTGGGTCGCCCAACTCACCGCCGAAGGCCTCGTCTGGCGGCAGAAACCAGCTCTGCCCGTCGTGGCAATGGCCGGCGCGACCGCACAAGTTCCTCTGCTCATCGAATCGGACATGCCCGTTTCCGCCGCCCCGCAAGTTCTGCTGAACGGCAAGGCCGCGTTCCCCGCCACGCGGCTCCCCCGCTATGGAGCGGCCGGCTATCTCATCAACGTTCCGATTCCCGCTCAGTCCGGGTCCCACGCGGCCCCTCTCGAAATCCATCTGGCTGGTTACTCCGCCGCCGCCGTCCTCCTTTTCGATGTCCGTCCGGCGGCTACCCTACGCGTCCGCCTCTCCGAACCCGCTCGCGTCTACGTCACGGCGGCCGACGGTTTGTCGTATGCGCCAGACGGCTCCATCCACCGCATCGCCGCCGCAACCGCCGAGCCCTATTTCCATGCGGCCGGAGCGTTCTCTCTCACCGTTCCCGCCGGCGTTGCCCGTCTGGAAGCGATCCGCGGTCCCGAGTCCGTTTGGGCTACGAAAGACGTCAGTCTCCAACCCGGCGGCAATCCTGAAATCTATCTCCCGCTCAAACACTGGTCCGATATCGGCACGCAAGGTTGGCACGCAGGCGACTCCCACGTTCACGCCAACTACGCCGCCCGCTCCCATCAAAACATCACCCCCCAAGACGTTCGCCTTATCGCCGAAGCCGAGGACCTTCACGTACTGAACCTCACCGCCGCCAACTCCTACGACAACTTCATCCACGACGAAACGCTCTTCACGGGCCGCCCCCATCCGCTCAGCGCGGGCCGCCACATCCTTTACTGGAACGAAGAGTTCCGCGGCAGTGATCTCTACGGCCACCTCGGCCTATTCGGCCTCCGTTCCCTCGTCCGCCCATTCTTCACCGGACTCCCCGGCAGCGCCAGCCCCTATGACTTCCCGCTGAACTACCACCAGGCCAAGCAGACGCAGGACCAGGGGGGCGCGGTCACCTATATGCATCCCGGCTACCTTCCCAGCTTTGACGGTCTCTCCGCCGCTGGCGGCCAGCCCAAGGAACTGCCTGCCGACGTCGCCCTCGGCGTCATTGACGCCATGGATGTCTTGAGCAATGCCTACGAAACCGCCTCCGTCCCGCTCTACTACCGTCTGCTGAATTGCGGTTTCCGCATCGGCGTCTCCGCCGGCTCGGATACCTTCCTCAACGTTCGAGACCACTACATTCCCGGCGCCGGCCGGGTCTACGTTCAATCCGGCAATCCGCTTCGCTACGACGATTGGCTCAAGGCCTACAAAGCGGGCCGATCCTTCGTCACCAACGGCCCCATCATTCAATTCACCGTCGATGGCCAAGGCCCTGGGGGCGAACTCCAGTTGGCAAACCCGCGCACCGTGCGAATACGCGCCGCCGTTGACGCGCAGGTACCCGTCGACAACATCCAGATCATCATCAACGGCCGGCCGGTCATCACCCGCACAAACGCGCCGGCCCACATTGACGAATCGCTGACGATCTCCGAGCCCTCCTGGGTCGCCGTCCGTGTCACTGGCCCCTGGGAGCGCCGGATCGTCAACGATAGCCAGGTCTTCGCTCACACCACCCCCGTCTACATTTCACTGGCCGGCCGGAATGTCCGGAAACAGGCCGACGCGCAATACTTCGTCCACTGGATGCAGCAAATGATCGATCAGGTGAGCGCCGCCGGCCGTTTCGCCAACCCCGCGCAACGGGAAGAAGCGCTGGCCCTCCTCCTCCGTGCCCTGGAAATCTACCGTAAAATCGCCGCCGGCGGCACGGCCTGATGCCATTCCGTCGCTTGTTCAAAGGCCTGCGCCAACGACAACACCCGAGCTTCCGTGTACCGCGGCCCTGCAATCGTCAGGCCCACCGGCATTCCTCCGGCGCTGAACCCGCACGGAATACTCACCGCCGGAATCCCGTACACATTGAAAGCGCCCGTATTCTCGGCAATGGCAATGTCCAACGCGTCCCGCTCCAGATATTCCGGAATCGTCTCCGGCATCTTCCGCCGCGTCGGCAACACGACCACATCGAAATCAGCAAAGACGCCGTCAATGGCTCTGCGCAGTTCCTCCATTTGCCATCGGGATTGAATATACCCGGCCAACGGCGCTCGTGAATCCTTCTCGATCGCGCGCCTGGCGTGCGGCGTATAGGCTTCCGGCGTCCGCGTCCAGTACGGCTGATGATAAGCAAACGTTTCCCCGGCCAGCGAAATCGAATCCACTGGCGGCAACCGCACATCCCGCAGTGAGGCCGTCAACCCGCTGATCACGCCGATCGCCGCTTCCACAGCCTCCGCCACCGGCTTGTCCAGGTC
>DASTML010000223.1:0-7836 GCA_035714175.1 Bryobacteraceae bacterium
GCGTTTTCCCCTTCACGGACCGGCTCCCCTGTCAGGAGAAACTTGGGTTGCGACAATCCCGCGCCGCGCCGGGGTACCCGTACGATGCTCTCCGCCTTGCGGTCGTAGCCTGCCGCCTCATCGTCCACCGTATATTCGGTATTTGCCTGGTAGCCGTTCTCCCAGTTCATGATCTGGCGCGTCTTGCCGAAAAAGGCCGCTTGACTAAAAAAGTCTTCGCGCTTCTTCTTCACCAGGAACAGGTTTACTTTCTCCAGGTGCCCGGCCCCGTCGTGGCATGAAATACAGGCGACATTCAATCCCAAAAAGACCTTGGAGTAGGTAACAGTAAACTCATCCACCGTGTCCGGTTGATTCACCAGGTCATGCGCATCCGGCATTTCCGGATCGTCTTTCGCCTTCACAAAGTCGCGTTGGTAGTACAACGCGCCTGGGACGGAGAAACTCGATTTTCCTGCGCCCGTCAGAAGATCCGTCACCACTTCGTTGTAGGGCCGGTCTAGCTGCAACCACTCCCGGACCCAAAAATGAAAAAGGTTCAGGCCAGACCCCATGCGCCCGCCCGCGCGGAACAAGTCTTCAAAATAGTAGGTCCACTTATCGATAAAAGCCGGGCTCGTTGTCAGCTTGTCGATGAGTTTGTCCCGCTTTTGGGGGGATCGGTCCGCCAGGAAAGCGGCCAACTCGCCGGACTCCGGAATACGGCCCGTGGCGTCCAGCCATGCTCGCCGCGCAAACTCTTCGTCCGGGGCCAGCGGCGCGTGCGGCACTTTGTCAGCCGCCATCCGCGCAAAAACGAACTGGTCAATAAAATTCCGCTGCGCCACCGGCGCGGAGTGGGCGCGCGCGGGTAGAACGCGCGCTACCTGCGCCGTCGCCGCCGCGGCCTCTTTCGAACGCGGCCGCTCCGGCTGAATCAGCGGTTTGTGGGCCTGTTCAAAGGCTTCGGCGTCCTGGTGCGACAACTTCGGCGCCGGCGTCTGGGCCAGCAGCACGGCGGGCACAAGCAGCAGTCCGAATCGAGTCATCATTTTCTCCGGAAGATTTGTACACGTTTGCCGTTGACCTCGGCTACGTACAGGTTGCCCTTTCGGTCGGTCGCCATCAGATGCGGCAGTTGCAGCATCTGCGGATCGCCCCATTCATTCACAATCTTCCCGCTATCCAAGTCGAAATGGAACATGCGGTTCAGATCGCCTTCGCTCACAATCAACTGTTTGCCCACTACCAGGAGGCCAAACGGATTGCCAAACCCATCCCAAATCGCCACAAACTCGCCCGAGGGTTCGAATACCTGCACCCGTTTGTTGCCGCGGTCGGCCACATACACTCTGTCTTTGGAATCAATCGCCAACCCGTGCGCCGTGGCAAACTGAGCCTTTTCTTTCCCCTTCTTTCCGAACTGGGAAACGAATTGGCCGTTCTTATTCAAATGGACGATCCGGCCATTTCCGCTATCGGCGACATACATATCGCCGTTCGACGCAAACACCACGTCGTCCGGAGCGCGGAAGTGCTTTTCGTCGCCGCCGGCCACGCCCTTTTCGCCCAGAGTTGCCAACACCTGTCCCTTGGGCGAGAACTTCCGCAGAATATGCAATCCGTTATCGGTGGTCCAGATATTGCCGTCTTTGTCCGCGCGCAATCCATGCGCCACTTTGAATTCGCCGGAGCCGAAGCCGCCTTGATATTTACCGTTCTTATCGAACGCAAGCAACGGCGGCTCGCCCCGGTGCAGCACATAGGTGTTGCCCTTTCTGTCCACCTCCACGGCCGACATCGGCCCCAGTTTCACCTCGGCTGGAATGGCAAGGAATCCAGCCGGAATATACGGCGCATCCGCCGCCAAAATGGCCAATCCGGCCGCCAGAAGTGTGAGAAAGAGTCGCATTAGAACAGGAGTTTCAAGCCCAGTTGGATATTCCGCGCGTCGCGGGCTGAGGTGATCGTACCAAACGTGCCGCTCTGGTTCTTCCCATTCGGGCCGGCCGAGAAGCCGCCCGCCGGTAGGCCAAGGTTCACGTTATTCATGAAGTTGAACATTTCGGCGCGGAACTGAAGATTCACCCGTTCATGGACCTTCGTATTCTTAATGAAGCTCAGATCCCAGTTGAACGTTCCCGGTCCCCGCACATTCGGCAACGAGCGGCCGATATTGCCAAACGTGTAGTTCGGCGGATTGATGAAAGCATCGGTGTTGAACCAACGGGTTGCCGAAGGGTTGTCGAGGTTAATCGGGTCGCCCGTCGCGTTCGGCCGGGACGCCCGGAAGTTGTTGGCTCCCGTGACAATCACCGGCAGGCCGGTTTGCATAATGCCAATTGTATTGATCTGCCAGCCGCCGATCAGTCTGTTTACCGCGCCCTGGCCTTTGCCGAACGGCAACTCATAGAGCAAGCTCACCACTCCGCGTTTGGAAACGTCCGTCGGATCCACGCTACGTTCCAGTCGGCGGTTGAACCGTCCATCCTGGTAGGAAGTTTGGTTCGTCTGTTCCACCGAGCCAAAATCCACTGGCGTACCCAGCCCTTCGGAAATGATCTTGCCGCCCGTGAAATTGAACATGAACGTCAACCCCTTCGACATGCGTTTTTCCACGCTGACAATCAACTGATGCGAATTGAAGTTGCCCATGCGGGGGCTGCGCACCGTGATGCCCTGATAGTAGGGGAAGGGAAGCAGGGACTGTTCCCGGGTAATCGTCGCGTTGCCCAGCGCACCCGGCACCTTGCCGGCATTCGGGTTCGGCACCGAGTCCTGTAAGGAGAGCCCAAGTCCCAGGTATTGGTTGTCGAGCTGGTTCATATTGTACCCGCCCGCCGTGAAGTGGCTGCCCTGGTTGCCGCTATAGGAGACATCCACCAGGATGCGGCCCGGCAATTGGTGTTGCAGCGACGCTGTCACCTGTTGCGACATCGGCGTTGTGCCCGTCGGTTCGTCGTAGCTGACGCCTTGGCCAAGGAACGCCGCCGATCCCAGCGCGCGACCGGCCGGCTGCAGCAGCGGCGTCGGGAAACCGGCGCTGAACTGGAATGCCTTCACATTGGCGTTCGGTGCGGGATAGGAGGTGGATGTGTTGGCAAAGCCGTTCACGCTGCCGTAGTTGTTCCGCCAGAACTGCGACGGATAGTAGATGCCATATCCGGCCCGGAATACCGACTTGCCATTGCCGAAAAGATCGAAGGCCAGGCCGGCGCGCGGCGCAAAGTCGTTGAAATCGCCGTTGCGGAAATTGCGCGGTTGCCCATCGACGCCCGCAAAAACCGTTCCGCCCGTCAAACCGTTTGCCAGCCGCAGCGTCGGATCGAAGTTCGTGATGCCGTTGTTGGCCTCCACTGGCTGTGTCTGGTAATCCCAACGCATGCCGAGGTTGAACGTCAGCCGCCGGGACACTTTCCAGTCATCTTGGAGGAAGACGGAATAGCTTTTGCCGCGTTCGCTTTCCCCCAAGTGAGTCGTACCGCTCGCCGTCGAAACTTCTCCGAGCAGGAAGGTGGCATAGGCCGATCCCGTTCCGGCCTGCGCGGCGGGATTGCCTGTCAGCCCGCTGGCGAACGTGAAACTACCCGACGGCGAAGACCGCTGCAGATTATTGCCCTGCAAGGTCCGAAGGTCAACGCCAAACTTTAGCGTGTGGTTGCCGGTGATCTTCGTCAGCATGTCGTAGAGCTGCAGGTTGATGCTTGCGCGCAAACCCGCTGTGCCAGTATTGAAGCCCGGAAGACCGTTGGAGATACCGGGAAACGTATCCGGCGGCACGGACGCCGGCAGCCCCAGCTTCTGTGGCCAGCCGCCGCCAAAGCTACGGACAATGAATGGAAAATAGCCGCGCGTCGCCCCGACGCGAAGTTCATTGAGCAAAGTGGGCGAAAAACTATGCGTGTCCGACAGCGCGAAGTTCTTATTCTCCAGCGCATCGTCGCGCTTGGCCACCACCGGGTTCGGATAGATGCTGCCGCCATTGTCCGTCTTGTGCAGGAAGTAGGAGTAGCGGGCGAACATGGAGTTCTTATCGTTGAAACGATGATCGCCTTTGATCGTGTACTGCCGCATGCTTCGTACTTCACCCGCGTTATTGATGTAGTTATTCGCGTTGGTGAATGCATTGGTTGGCGTGCGGTTGGGAAGCGGGTAAAAGTCGTTGATCTTCTGGGAAACAGGATCCAGCCGGCTGGCCGGGATCTGGTTATTCGGAAAAACGGAACGGGTGAGCCCGTTGGTCGTGGCCGGATCGTAGACCGGAATCAACGCTCCGTTCGCGCCAAACAGGTCGCCGAAATCTCCCCCTCTTTGCCGTGCCGTCGGCATCGAACCAATTACCGCCGTGGATCGCCGGTAGTCATACTGCTCCCAGTTGCCAAAGAAGAAGGTCTTGTCTTTGATCACCGGGCCGCCCACCGCCACGCCGTACTGGTTGTAGCGGAAGGGCGGCTTCGTGGCCGCAAATGTATTCCGTGCATCCAGTTTGTCATTCCGCAGAAACTCGTACACCGAACCGTGCAGCTGGTTCGTACCGGACTTCGTGACCATGTTGATCACGCCGCCTCCGGTAAACCCATACTCGGCTGACATCACGCCAGTCTGGACTTTGAATTCTTCCACGGCGTCCACGGCCGGGTTGATCGCGACTTCGCCAATATAGCTCTGAATGTTGTTGCCGCCATCCAAAGACTGCGCGTTCATCGCATTCGGGCCGCCGTTGATTGAAATAGAAGACAACTGCGTTCCGCGGTCGCCGAATCCGGAATTCGTCGGGCCCGCATTCGACTTTACGCTCGGCGTCAGCAACGTCAGCGCCAACGCATTCCGCCCATTGAGGGGAAGTTCCACCACTCGGCGGTTCTCCACCACTTTGCCAACCGTAGCCGATCCCGTATCCACCAACGGCGCTTCGCCCTTGACTTCGATGATCTCCGCCACGCCGCCCAAATCCATGCGGAAGTCCACCTGGGCGCGTTGGTCTACTTGCAGCGTCAACCCGCTGCGTACAGCGCGTTTGAAGCCATTTTTTTCCACCTGGATCGTATATTCGCCGATCTGTAGGGCGGTAGCCGTATAAAGGCCGTCGTTGTTGGTCTCGGTTGTCACCCCTGTGTTCGTGGCGACGTTCGTAAGAGTGACTTTCGCGCCGGGCACCGCGGCCCCGGAGCTATCGGTAACGGTCCCGAAGTAGCTGCCGCGGCCTTGTTGCGCGGTCGCCGGTAGGGCGCTGGCCAGTAGCAGGGCGGCGTATGCGAGTCTCGACATGGAATCTCCTGAAGGGAAGGTGCGGCTATTATTTCACATTTCAGATCTGGCGTGTCAATACCCGGAAGCCGGTTTCTGGCCGCTTCGTGCGATTCCGCCTACTTCTCGCGGCAGTGAAGGACCACCCGGTCTAACTGCTCTTTTCCCTGCCGCTCCCCCAGCCGGATCGAGGAGAAGTGGAGAGCCGGCAACCCCGCTGCCTCTCCAAACAGCCGCGCCGCAAATCGCGGATCGTTATGCAGCAGGCAACCGCCCGGCCGCAACGAGCGCGCCAGATTCGCCATCGCCACGCCCAATGCCGCGTCATCCAGATAGACCAGCAAGTTCGTCGCGACAGCCAGGTCGTACCGGTTCGCGGGCAACCGTTCGCCTGCCAAATCCAAAGTCGCAGGCCGGCAGGGCCCCTGCGCGAGGGACTCCGTCACTTCCGTCCGTATGTCCACGCAGTCTATCGGGATTGTTCCCAGTAGGCCCCGCAGCGCCGTTGCTTGCGGCGACAGGATGGGCAAAGCGTCATCGAGCCCAAACCGGGAGCCAAACTCCGCCCCTGGTCCCGCCAGCAGGACTGTTTTCCACTGATCCCTGCCTTCCGTTCGCAGCCACGTCAGCCCCGCCTCCATGCTGCGCATTCCAGGGCGGTAGGGATCGGCGCTGAACCCTCGTTCCTGATAAAGCCCATCGGGTTCTGTCCCGGATGCCTGCCGCGCGAGGAAACGAAACGTCGTCTCGACCACCTGGTTCCGCGGCCATCCTAGCCTCTCCGCCATTCCTCGCAGTACCTTATGACGGG
This sequence comes from Bryobacteraceae bacterium, assembly GCA_035714175.1. Lineage (GTDB taxonomy): Bacteria > Acidobacteriota > Terriglobia > Bryobacterales > Bryobacteraceae. The sequence continues at coordinate 6,038 of DASTML010000223.1, forward strand.
GGGACGTGGGCGGAGTTTCCCAAAACAGCCGCATCCGGTCTCGAACCGCAGCCGGAAACACTCCATTTCCGGCTGCTCCGCGCAGGAACGCGTCTTTGTTTGGCAACGAAGCGACGTACTTCTGTGCCTCGGCGGTCGGCCGCAGCGGCGGTCCACCTCCCAACTCTTTCGTCTGGAGAAGATAGTAGGTGATGTGTTCGGCGCTGCCGGCCGCCAATCGTGTCCGGTTCTGTTCCGCGCGCCCTACCAGCCACCCGTCATAACTGGCTTCGTCTATGCCGGAACGCTGCAGGAGCGCTGCCGTTGCTGGCGGTAGATCTGTCCAGCGCAGCGGTTCCGCCCAAGCGGCCAGAGAGCCGAACAACACAAGCGACGTCCGCAAGCGCACTCCAACAGCCTACTGAATTTCGCCGCAAACAAAAAACCCGGGGCGCGCCCTGCCGGCGGCGCCCCGGTCTGTGGAACGGGTTGATAAAGAACCCAAAACCGTGTATTCGCAAAAACTAGTTGAATTGTTCGCCCAATTCCTTGGCAATCCCGCGCGCCTCCAGGTGAACAAGCCCAGCGTTGCATCCCGCCGGTCCAATAACCGCCAGCACACCCTTCGAACCGGCCGTATACAGAAAAATGTGTCCTTCGGCTCCCGCCACGGAGATCTCCTCAAAGGCGCCGGCATGCAGCGTGTCGCTCACGCGTCGGCCAAGGCTGCTGGCGGCGGCAGCCATGGCTGCCATCCGGGCCGGGTCTGTGCCGTTGGACAGGGAGTGTGCAATCGGCAGCCCCTCGGTCGACGCGAGCAGTACGCCGCGTAATTCCGGAATCGCGCTCCGTAATCCATCTAGGCTCTTTTGCAGTATGTCTAGTTTCGCCATTATGTACGACCTCTCTGCCCGGTCCGTCAAGTCTAAGTCCGCCTCGCCGTGCCAATCTATTGATCGCCCGTATCCCTGCAAAACTTTAGGGAAAATCTGCGGTGGAACGGCCCGGCCCTTGGCGGGCCCTTTCTGGGGCACTCTCTGTAGACTGGCTCTAGGGTTAAACACCGCGCCCGTTCGTGCGGTTCTAAGGTAATTGGCGCGGGTTAGGTACTTTGCCGTCTGGTTCGCAGTGAGGGGTTCCAGTACTCTGATTTTGGGAGAGCCCCGAAAGCAACGGCAATGAAATGTTTGCAATGCGGAACCGAACTCGACCGCCTCTCCAAGTGGCGCCGTTCTTCCGGATATTGTTCCGAAGAGTGCCGGAAAAAGAGCGAGGAAGAGTTCAATCGCCTGGCCATGAGCCGCCTCATGCAGCCGCGTCCCCTTCGGACCAGTGCTCGCGCCGCGGCGGCCGCCATCCGTACCGTGGAAAGCGGCGCCGGACGATTGACCATGGTCACCCATCCTCCGGGCGCCTCCAGCCCGATTGTGATCGAACCTCCGGAGGCGGGATTTTTGATGGAGGCGTCTGCCACCCTTGCCGAACTCTCCCTTCGCTATCAGCCGCCGGCTCAACCCAACCTCGGCCCGCTCTGCATTCCAACGGTTTCACTGCCGTGGTCGAGCTCCTTGGCCGCGTTGGAGGAGATGGTGCGGGGACTTCGTCCTGCCCGCCGTGGCGCGCGGCCGCTTGCGGGTCTATTTTCCTCTCCCGATCCTCGCGCAGGACGGTATGCGGTTCCCCCCGGCGCGCCTCCGGAGAATCGTCTGCCGGCCGCCGCTCCCGTCTGGCCGCCCTCGCTAGGGATTGTCTTTGCCGTGGCTGGGCTGGAAGAACTCCCTGCCGCCCCCTCCAGGTCCGGCGCCTCGGCGATGGGCGTG
>DASTML010000224.1:0-3524 GCA_035714175.1 Bryobacteraceae bacterium
GACGACCGACGTGACGGGTGTGGCGCATCTGCCTGCCGGCACGGAAATGGTGATGCCGGGCGACAACGTGCAGATGGAAATCGAACTGATCACCCCGGTGGCCATGGACAAGGGACTGCGCTTCGCCATTCGCGAAGGCGGTCGTACGGTCGGCGCCGGCACGGTGGCGGAAATCGTCGCCTAGTTCAGGAAAAAGATAGCCTGGATTGCTTCCTCGAAGCAATCCAGGCCCTACGAATCGAAAGATTGAACCCATGTCTTTGAGAGAAAGCATTCGAATCCGGCTGAAGGCGTACGATCACCGCGTCCTCGATCAATCGACGCAGGAAATTGTTGCGACGGCCAAGCGCAGTGGCGCCCAGGTGGCGGGTCCGATTCCGCTCCCCACGGTGAAAAACCGGTTTACGGTCAACCGTTCGCCGCACGTCGACAAGAAATCGCGTGAACAGTTTGAAGTACGGACCCACAAGCGCCTTCTCGACATTCTGTCGCCGACGCAGGAAACCGTGGACGCCCTGATGAAGCTGGATTTGCCGGCTGGCGTCGACGTGGAAATCAAGGCGTTCGGTAAAAAGTAGTTGATCGCCAGCCCGGTGGGCTGGAATCGAAGGTAGCAACCCAAGAGATTTAAGAACTCGGGGTACGGGAGAGCAATGACGAGCGGCGCGGGCGCTGCGACGGTTGCTGCACCGGAAGCGAAAGCCCCGTTCGAGGAAAGTGCAATGAGCCCAGGAATTCTCGGCAAGAAAATCGGGATGACGCAAGTGTTCAACGCGGATGGCCAAGTGGTCCCTGTGACCTTGGTCAAGGCGGGACCCTGCGTTGTGGTCCAGCGCAAGACGCCGGCGACGGATGGCTATAACGCCGTGCAACTCGGCCTGATGGAATATGTGAAGCCGTCGCGCATTAACAAGCCGGAAACCGGCCATTTAAAAAAGGCCAACGCAGACGGTATTCGCTTTCTCAAAGAGCTGAAGCTTGGTCCGGGCCACGACGATATGAAGACCGGCGACCGCGTTTTGGTGGACCAGTTCCAGGCCAACCAGAAAGTGGACGTAATTGGCACGTCGAAGGGCCGCGGATTTACGTCGCTGATCAAGCGTCACAATTTTCGCGGTGGTCCCGGCGGCCACGGCTCCATGTTCGGCCGCGCGCCCGGTTCTATCGGTGCATCGAGCTTTCCGAGCCGCGTTTTCCCCGGTATGCGCATGGCTGGGCACTCTGGCGATGCCCAGGTCACCGTTCGTAACCTCGAAATCGTCGGTGTGGATGCCGAAGAAAATCTGATCATGGTGAAGGGCGCGGTCCCCGGGCCGAACGGCGGCTATGTGGTGCTTCGCCGGTCCAAGGCCGGGTACTAAGAAGGAGCGCGAACATGCCCATTGTCGACGTCATCAATCTCAATAACGATAAAGTCGGAAGCGTAGAACTGTCCGACGCGGTATTCGGCGCTCCTGTCAACCAGGCGCTCCTATACGAAGCTGTCCGCAACTACCAGGCGAACCTGCGCCGGGGAACTGCGAAAACCAAAACCCGGCATGAAGTTGCCGGTTCGGGCAAAAAACTATGGAAGCAGAAAGGTACCGGTCGCGCTCGTATGGGCTCGATCCGGAGCCCACTGTGGCGCCATGGTGGTACCACACACGGTCCTCAGCCTCGCGACTACAGCTACCAACTGCCTAAAAAGATGTTGCAAGGTGCCCTGCGGGCGGCGCTCACCGCCAAACTGCAGGACGGCGGAATCAAAATCGTCAACGAATTTGCACTGGCGGACCACAAGACCAAAACCTTTGCTGGTGCGCTCAACAAACTCGAATCGCCCAACAAAATTCTAGTGATCGATAATTCCGCAAGCCGCAATCTCGAACTGGGCGCTCGTAATATTCCCGGTCTCGTGCTCCTGGCGAGCCGCGACGTGAATCCGTATCACCTGCTCAATGCGAAGCAGATTCTGATCAGCGAATCTGCCGCCAAGAGACTCTCGGAGGGTTTGGCGTAATGAATATCTACGAAGTTGTCCGCCGCCCGATCGTGACGGAAAAAGGACTCACTAAGAAGGAAGCGGAAAACACTCTCTGCTTCGAAGTTAGCACCGACGCCAACAAGATTCACATCAAAGCGGCCGTCGAGAAGCTTTTCAAAGTCAAAGTGGCCGATGTCAGGGTCCTCAACAATGAAGGCAAGCTTCGTCGCCGCGGCCGCTTTGCCGGCTACCGCTCGGATTGGAAGAAGGCATACGTCAAATTGAAGGCCGGCGAAAAGATGCCGGAATACGCGGAGATCTAACCTCGGCGTTTAGAGGAATCGCATCATGCCAGTGAAAACATACCGCCCGTACACGCCCAGCCGCCGCTACATGACGACGCTGATGCGTGACGACATCACCAAGGACACGCCGGAAAAGTCGTTGACGGTCGGTCGCCGCAAGTCTGGCGGCCGCAACAACACGGGTCGCGTTACGTCCCGCTTCATCGGTGGCGGCCACAAACAGTCGCTGCGCGAAGTGGACTTTAAGCGGGAAAAGGAAGGCGTGCCGGCCCGTGTCGCCGCCGTCGAATACGATCCGAACCGCTCTGCCCGTCTCGCCCTCCTTCACTATGTCGACGGAGAAAAACGTTATATTGTCGCCCCTGTCGGCTTGGCTGTCGGTGCCACAGTAATGTCCGGGCCCGAAGCGGACATTCTGCCCGGCAACTGCTTGCCGCTCAAGAATATTCCGGCCGGTACCGTGGTCCACGCCATCGAACTGCGCCCTGGCAAGGGTGCGCAAATGGCACGGAGCGCCGGCGCCCAGGCCCAGTTGGTCTCCAAAGAGGGCGGTATCGCCCTGATCAAGTTGCCGTCCGGTGAAGTCCGCAAGGTTGATCTCCGCTGCATTGCGACGATTGGTCAAGTCGGCAACACCGAACACGAAAACGAAACGTACGGTAAAGCCGGGCGCACCCGTTGGAAGGGCCGCACCCCGCACAACCGCGGCGTCACAATGAACCCCGTCGATCACCCGCACGGCGGCGGTGAGGGCCGGACCTCCGGCGGTCGCCACCCGGTTACCCCGTGGGGCCAGCCGACTCGCGGATTTAAGACGCGGAACAACAAGCGCACCGACAGCCAGATTGTCACGCGCCGCGGCAAGAAGAGCTAGGAAGGGATTAGACGATGGGTCGTTCTCTCAAAAAAGGGCCGTTCACCGACGATCACCTGCTGACCAAGGTGGAAAAGCTGAACGCTGCCAATGATAAAAAAGTTGTGAAGACCTGGTCTCGGCGTTCCACGATTCTGCCGATGTTCATCGGGCACACCTTCGCGGTCCACAACGGTAAGAAGTTCATCCCGGTCTATGTGACCGAAAATATGGTCGGCCATAAGCTCGGCGAATTTTCGCCCAGCCGGACCTTTAAAGGTCATGTGGCCAAAACCGAGAAATCCGGTAAGGCAGGCTGATCGGCCGGCGCACTGGCAGGAAAGCCCACGAGGAAACGGACATGCAAGCAAGAGCCGAAGCAAGATATATCCGGGTGTCGCCG
>DASTML010000225.1:0-4306 GCA_035714175.1 Bryobacteraceae bacterium
CACCTAAAGCCGCGCCACGAACGCACCGAGACCGTCGACGACGTCATGGCCCGCCTCCGCCCGCGCCTGAATAGCATTCCCGATATGCGCGCGTTCCTCCAGAACCCGCCTTCCATCCGCATCGGCGGTTCGCTCACCAAAAGCCTCTACCAGTACACACTCTTGAGCGGCGATACCAGCGCGCTGTACAAGGGCGCCCCGGAAATGGAAAAGGAGATGGCGAAGATCCCGGGCCTGATGGACGTGACCACGGACCTGCAAATCAAAAACCCTGAACTGCACGTGGAAATTGACCGTGACAAAGCCGCCACTTTGAAGGTCACCCCCGAACAGATCGAAAACGCCCTCTTCAACGCCTATGGCCCGCGCTGGATCTCCACCATCTATGCACCCGACAACCAGTATCGTGTGCTGCTCGAAGTCGAACGGTCTTTCCAGTCCGATCCCGGAGAAGTATCAAATCTCTACGTGCGCAGTTCCGAAGGGAGGTTGGTGCCCATCGATGCCGTAGCCCGCATGGAACCCAAGGCTGGGCCGCAGGCGATCAACCACTACGGACAGCTAACGGCTGTAACGCTCGCTTTCAATCTCGCCCCTGGCGCTTCCCTCGGCGACGCCGTTCGTGAAATTGAGGCGCTTGCGGACAGGATCCTCCCGGCCACCATTAGCCGAACTTTCCAGGGAACGGCCGCTGCCTTCCAACAGTCATCGAAAAACCTGATGCTGCTGCTATTTGTAGCCATTTTCGTTGTCTACGTGGTGTTGGGCATTCTCTATGAAAGCTTCATCCACCCGCTTACCATTCTTTCCGGCCTTCCTTCTGCCGGTTTCGGCGCTCTGCTGACTCTCTATATTTTCAAGCTCGACCTGAACATCTATTCCTTCGTAGGGCTTATCCTTCTGATCGGCATCGTCAAAAAGAATGCCATTATGCAGATCGACTTCGCTCTGGAAGCCGAACGCAACCAAGGGCATTCCGCTTTTGACGCGATTTATCAAGGTTGCGTAGTCCGGTTCCGTCCCATCATGATGACCACGATGTGCGCGCTTCTTGGGGCGCTTCCGATTGCGCTGGGTCAGGGCGCGGGCGGCGAGGCCCGCCGTCCGCTTGGCCTGTGTGTGGTAGGCGGTCTGCTCTTCTCTCAGCTAATTACGCTGTATCTCACCCCGGTTGTCTACCTCTATCTTGCAAAGCTCCAGGCAAAGATAACCGGGCCGGCTACGGAGTCGGCCTCGGGCGGGGAGCGCCTGTTGGCTCCCGCCGGAGATTGATCTCCTTGCAATGGATTCCCCAAAGACGAAGCCCCTGGCCTAGATCCGAGAGGATCGGGGCCAGGGGCTTCTGGAAAAACGAGAGAAGAATTTCTCTGTTTTTTAGACTATGCCGTCGTCAACCCTCATGACCTGGAACTGCGCACCGCCAGCACCGCCATGTATATTTGCAGCGCCAAGCAGGCCGAAGAACTGCAGTTCAAGCGTATCCCCCGCCAAGAGCTGCACAATCGATTCCACCTCCCAGGTATCGACGGACACTGAAGGAGAGTAGACGAGCGACGCGATGGGCGATCCGTTCTGTGTGACCTGAGACGAGGCGAGTAGGGCGGTGGTCGTCGTCAGCCGATAGCGGATGCGGTATCGGCCGGTGAGTGCTACGGTGAACGTAGTGTTGCCGCCATTGACAGTAAACCCGCTCATCGAGGTTTGCGAAGGCAACGGAATCGTTGTACCGCCGAGTACCACGGCGATAGTGGGATTGGTGCTGTTGTAAGCGCTCATATGCCCAATCGGGCCGCCGGTGGGGCCGGTGGGACCGGTGGCGCCCGTCGGGCCCGTTGCGCCAGTCAACCCAGCGCCTGTCGGGCCGGTCGGACCGGTGATGCCGGTGAGGCCGGTCGTGCCGGTGGGACCAGTGGGGCCGGTTTGACCCGTGGGACCGGTCGGGCCGGTAAGACCATTGACGCCCGTCGGGCCAGTGAGCCCGGTTGCGCCGGTAGGGCCGGTCGCGCCAGTGACGCCCTGAATGCCCTGGATGCCAGTTGCGCCCTGAATTCCGGTGGGGCCGATCGGGCCAGTTAGGCCGTTCGCGCCCGTTGCGCCAGTGACGCCCTGAATGCCCTGGATGCCAGTCGCGCCAGTGGCGCCCTGCGCACCCGCAGGACCCGTTGCGCCGGTCTGACCAGTCGCGCCGGTAACGCCCTGCGCACCTGCCGCTCCAGTGGGACCCTGCGGACCCGTGGAGCCTTGCGGACCGGTTGCACCTTGCGCGCCAGCGACGCCGGCGGGACCCGCGCTGCCTTCCGGACCGGTTGCGCCGGTGGCGCCCTGCGCCCCGCGATTCACAACCTGAATCGTCGGTGTATGGCTTGTCGTTACGCTTTCTTTGCTGTCCAGGAACACGGTCGTTGCCGGAGCCGATTCCGCGGGAATAATTAAGAGCGTCCGGCCGGAACTCGCCGTGCGCGCCCAGTTGCGGACCACATTGGTCACGTCAATTGTAATAAACGTCGACGCGCCGTTTACTGGCATCGTCGCCACAAGGCTAGAGGACGGGGCCGGCGCGTTGCCATTCGTGATGATGCCCTCTTCCCAGGAATCGGGGACTTCATATACGGAAATCGAACCCGGAGTGCCTACCCGGTTAATCCAAAGTGTTAGGTTCGCCTTCGTCATCGAGTCGGCGCCGAGATCCGACAAAGTAGAGGCGTCAAACCGGATAAACGTCCGGCTGGTTCCTCCTACTTGCAAGTAGGGGAGCGATCCAAAGTTCGTTGAAGGGTAGGTCGCGCTGACGTGAGCGTCAGCCGATACCAACAGATCGGCCGCTGCGAGGCGGACCGGTGAGACGAGTGCCAGCGTTGCCAGCATTGCCGTTGCGAGGAACGGCCTTCTGATGGGTGAGCGAAGGTGCATGGAAGATTTAAGAGTCCAACATAGCTCATAATCGTCTCGGTTTGAAGAAAAAATTAGAGAATATTTTCATGATATTTTCTCCTGTTTTTCCCCACCGCGAGGGTGTATTGCATTAGTAAAACGAGTGGTCTACGTGTTTATACCTAATTTATATGTCGGGTAAATCTTGATGGACTTTTACCGGTACTGATGCTAACTTGACTGAATTAAACTCCCTTCAATGCGTCTCTTCCAATTGACCCCATCCCGCTTGCGGAGCATCGTGCTGATCGGTGCGGCGAGCGTATCGGCCGTAGCGGCCGATTTCTCCTTTCGTGGAACTTTTCAGAACGACGATGAGCGTGCGCAGTTCACGTTCACTCTAACCCGCGAAGCTCGGGTGGCCATCCGTAGCCTTTCTTATGGCGGTGGTACAAATGCCGAAGGAACGTCGGTCGCCGCCGGCGGTTTTGACGCGACCGTTTCGGTATTCGACAAAAATGGCCTGTTGGTCGCGACGAATCGCGACGGTGGTTGTGGGGTAGTCGGGCAGGACGCGGCCAGCCTCGCCTGTTGGGACGCCTATCTCAATCCCACGTTGCCCAGCGGTTCCTATCAGGTTGTACTCACCCAGGCCGACAATATGCCCAAGGGCCCGTTCATGAGTGACGGGTTCGTTTTTGATGGTACAGGGAACTTCACAACCGGCGGAACGGGCACGGGTTTCACGGATCTGTTTGCCAACAAACGAACCAACGTCTACGCCGTTGATATTGCGGGGGCCGACACGGCCAAACCCGGACTCTCGCAGGACTTCGGTTCACTCGTGAATGGCGCAAGCAACGGCGTCGGGCCCATCGCTCCGAATACGATCGTTACCTTCTATGGTGTGGGCCTCGCGGGCACGCAGCCCGATGTCACGATTGCCGGCAAAGCAGGCACGGTGCTGTATGCCGGTGACACGCAGATAAATATCGTGGTGCCTGGCGATGTGCCTGTCGGCAACGGCCAGCCCTTCCGGATCCAGCGCGGCGCAACCACGCTCGCCTTCGCCAACGTAGATATCGTCGCTTCTGCCCCGGCCCTGTTTACCAGCAACCAAAGCGGCAGTGGCCAGGCTGCTGTCCTCAATCAGAACTACGGCGTTAATGCGCCCGCCACTCCGGCGCAGCGCGGTTCCTACATCATGATTTACGGTACCGGATTCGGCGTTGCCAACGCTCCAGGCGGCGACGGTCTTTCCACGCTCAAAGCCGGGGTGTCCGCCACGGTAGGCGGCATCCCGGCCGAAGTGACTTTCGCTGGTCTCGCCTATGGGTTCACCCCCGGTTTGCAGCAAATCAACATCAAGGTGCCGGAAAACGCTCCTACCGGAGCGGCCGTCGCGGTGAAGCTCGAAAGCAATGGGGCTTCCACG
>DASTML010000226.1:0-38715 GCA_035714175.1 Bryobacteraceae bacterium
CCAAGCGTTGACGGTGAATTGCGCCCGTTGCCACGACCACAAGTTCGATCCGATTCCAACGAAAGACTATTACTCGCTGACCTCCGTCTTTGGCGGCGTCGGCTTCGGTACGCGGGAAGTCACCACGGAATCAGCGAAGGCAGCCTATGAGGCCGCGGTAAAGCCGCTGCAGGCCGAGGCCGCACGTGTGCAGAAACAGATCAATCAGATCGAGGCTCCGGTACGAACCCGCTTGCTGCGCGAACGGTACATGGCTCTGGACGAGCGGCGCCGCGCGGAGAAATTCCGTCTTCCGCTTACGCCCTTTTTCAACCGGAACAATTTCCCGCAAACGACGGCGAAATACTTCCGGCTCTCCATTGCGCGCCACCACGGGAAAGTACCTCGGATCGAATCGTTGGAACTGCGTCCCGCGGGCCTGCGCGTGGAGAATTTTGTAGGGACGGCGGAAGCGACCTCTGCCGCGCCCGTACTCCTCTCCATTCCATCGGCCGGTTCCGCGACCGTCAGCGAGATCGTATGGACCAGCGATCGCGTGATGGGAGAAAACGATGGCTCCCTACGCGTTTATGCGCTGGAGGTTTCCGACGATGGGAAAAGCTGGCGGCAGGCGGCGAGTTCTTTGGATCATGTGAGCGTCAACGAGATCGAGTTGCCTTCGGTTACCGATGCCGAGGTACTGGCGGCTTTGTCCGCCGAGGCCTCGGCGAAACGGAATGCACTGGCGGCGGAGCGGGATAGCTGGAGGAAAAAACTGGACGCCGTACCCGCGCCGGCGATGGTGTACGCGGCGAAACCGCACCCCGTGGAGCCGGCCTACTTGCTGGAGCGGGGCAGCGTTGCCAAGCAGAAAGAAGAGGTGTTTCCCGGCGGCTTGTCCGCACTCGGACACCGGCCCGCTTCGTTTGGAATGGATGGGAAAGCCTCGGACTCTGCCCGGCGCATGGCCCTTGCCGATTGGATTGCCGATGACAAGAATCCGTTGACGGCCCGGGTGATCGTCAACCGCGTCTGGTTCTACCATTTCGGCAACGGCATCGTGAACACGCCGAGCGACTTTGGGCTTATGGGGGACCGTCCCTCGCACGCGGAATTGTTGGACTGGCTGGCCGTATCTTTCATGGAGAACGGGTGGAGTCTGAAATGGCTGCAACGCCAGATTGTCACGTCGCAGGCGTTTCAGCAGAACGCGGCAATGAATGAGAAGGCATTTGCGATCGATGCCGGCAACCGCCTGTTGTGGCGTATGCCGTTGCAGCGCATGGATGCCGAGACGCTACGGGATACGATGCTGCTGTCTACCGGCAGTCTGAATCCGGAACGCGGCGGCCCCAGCTATTTGCTGCAGAAGAAGGGCGGCGGCGGATCCTACATTTATGAGCCTCTGGACAATGACGGCCCGCCTGTATGGCGGCGCGCTGTGTACCGGTTTGTCGTCCGCGGCGGCGGCCGGATTTTTATGGACAGTTTCGATTGCCCGGACCCCTCCGTGGCCACGCCGCAGCGAAGCATTTCCAATACGCCCGTGCAGGCTCTGACGCTGCTCAATAATACTTTTGTTCTGCGGCAAGCCGAGCGCATGGCGGATCGCTTACGTCGGGAAGCCGGAGCGGAACCGGCGGCGCAAGTAACGGCGGCCTATGGCCTTTTATACGGCCGGGCGCCGTCGGCGCGTGAACTGCAGGCCGGTAAAACGTTCATCGACAAGTATTCTCTGGCCGCCTACGCGCGGGTTCTTTTCAATACAAACGAGTTCCTCTACACGCCATGAGACGCAAAACAACACGCCGGGAAATGCTGTGGGAAGTAGGCGGAGGCCTTGCCGGCCTGGCGCTGGCGCAGATGGAGGCCCAAGCGGCCCCGCGGAAGCCAGGAACGCATTTTCCGGCCAAAGCCAAGAACGTCATTCTCATCTTTTTGCCCGGCGGCATCAGTCACATTGACACTTTTGACTACAAGCCGGACCTGGTAAAGCACCACGGCAAGATCACCAAGGGCGAGAATACGATCACGCCATTCTTCGGCAAACCCGGCGCCGTGATGAAATCGCCTTGGGAGTTCCAGCAGTATGGACAGACGGGCAAGTGGGTTTCCAGTCTGCTTCCGCACCTGGCGCAGCGCGTTGACGACTTGACGTTTTTCCACTCGATGGTCGCACGCAGCAACGCGCATGGCCCGGCCATCTTTCAGATGTCTACGGGTTACATCTTTCAGGGATTTCCGTCGGTTGGCTCGTGGGTGAGTTACGGTCTTGGCAGCGAGAATCAGAATCTCCCCTCCTTTGTCGTGTTGCCGGATCCGCGCGGCATTCCTCCGTGCGGCGTTGCGAACTGGGGGAACGGATTTCTTCCTGCCCAACACCAAGGAGTCGTATTCGGCGATCAAAAGAATCCGATTGCCGACCTACGTGCCCCGGTTGCCCCCGCCGTGCAGGCCGCTTCGTATGACCTGCTTTCCCAACTAAACGAAGAACATCTGGAGACCCACCCCGGCGATGATGCGCTGGCCGGCCGCATTCGCGCCTATGAGATGGCGGCGCGCATGCAAGTCAGTGCGCCGGATGTCACCAGCATCGCGGGAGAATCGGACCAGACGAAGGAGATGTACGGGTTGAACGATCCGGCCACGCGCGCGTTCGGATACAACTGCCTGCTGGCGCGCCGCTTGGTGGAACGGGGCGTCCGTTGTGTGCAGCTTTTCAATGGAGGCCATTTTGGCGCGCCTCGCATTAACTGGGATGGCCACGAGGATCTGCGCGCCAATCACAGCCGCTGCGCAGCCACCATGGATAAGCCAACCGCCGCTCTGTTGGCCGACTTGAAGCAGCGCGGCATGTTGGACGATACGCTGGTCGTTTGGACGACCGAGTTTGGCCGCCTGCCGATCAGCGAAGGCATTGGCGAAGGCGGGCGGGATCATAATCCTGAAGGCTTTACGGCATTCATGGCGGGCGCGGGCCTTAAGCCGGGATACTCGTATGGACGCACGGACGATCTCGGCTACAAGGCCGTCGAGAAGCCTGCGACTATCTACGACTTTCATGCGACCATGCTGCATCTGATGGGGCTCGATCACACGCGCCTTACCTGGTACCACAACGGCCTCCAGCGTCGATTGACCGATGTGCACGGACATGTCATCCAGGATGTCCTGGCCTAGCGAATCATGCTGTTGTTGCGCGTAGCCCGGATGGAGACGACGCTCACGAAAGCGGAGTTCCGGCGGCCGGCGCATTCCGAACCTGTCTTCCGCCCGGGCGGAAGCGTGCGTGCGGGGGTACGTTGGGAGCGGGGCGTAGCCACCCTCGCGGAACCGATTTCCACCGGCGACGTCCTACTTGTAGAAGAGACGGCGGAAGCCAACGCCCGAATTCATAGTCTGCAATTGCGCCCTGGTCCGTTGGAACGTCCGTGGGCGCTGTTCGGACTCCGGCTGGGCGAAGAGGATACGATTGATCTGTGGTTGCGGGATGCCCGCCAGTATTTCTATCGCGCGCCGCGCCGCGCGGAGTACAGGTTGGCGATTCTGCGGCCAGGGGAAGTGACCCGCGTGCTGCATAATGCGAAGAACGATTTTTCAGCGGCATCGGGGAGAGAGAGAACATACCGTTGGAATGACATTGTCTTTGAGCCCCTGGGTACGCCCAAAGAATGGCGCTCCGGTCCCGTGGACGGGCGCCGGCCGGTTCTACTGGACGGAGCAAAGATAGTGGATCTGCGTGAGGATTTGATATGAAGAACCGATTCGGACTAGCCATGCTGATGGCGGGGATGGCGCTGGCGGCGCAACAGAAACCAGTGGATTTCCAGCGTGAGATCCGGCCCATCCTGTCTAACGCCTGCTACCACTGCCACGGTCCGGACAAGGGCACTCGCATGGCGAATCTGCGGCTGGATCTCGCTGGACCGGCACTTGTTCCCGGCAAACCGGAAGAGAGCAAACTTTGGAAGCGAATCAACCACGCCAACGCCGCGCTTCGCATGCCGCCGCCGCAGGCGCACAAAACGCTTACGGATGCGCAGAAGGACCTGCTTCGCCGGTGGATCGAGCAGGGTGCTGTTTACAAGGAACATTGGTCCTTTGCCGCGCCGAAACGAAGCGGATTGCCAGCTGTAAAAGATACGAAATGGGTACGCACGCCGCTAGACCAGTTCCTGCTCGCCCGGTTGGAGGCGGACGGCTTGACCCCTGCTCCGGAAGCGGACCGCCGCACCTTGGCGCGCCGGTTGTCTTTGGATATAACGGGCCTGCCGCCTGCCCCGGACGAGGTGGAAGCTTTCGTACGTGACACGGCGCCCGATGCCTACGAAAATCTGGTCGACCGTCTGCTAGCCAAGCCGCAGTATGGCGAACACCGCGCCCGCTTTTGGCTCGACGCTGCCCGGTATGCCGACACACACGGTCTTCATGTCGATAACTACCGCGAAATGTGGCCGTACCGGGACTGGGTGATCGCCGCCTACAACAAAAACATGCCGTTCGATCAGTTCACGATCGAACAGCTTGCCGGCGACCTGCTCCCCAATCCCACCATGGAACAACTGGTGGCAACCGGGTTCCACCGCTGTAACATCACCACGAACGAAGGCGGCTCCATTGAAGACGAAGTGGCTGCCATTTACGCAAAGGACCGTGTCGACACGACCGGCGCCGTCTGGATGGGCTTGACCGTGGGGTGCGCCACCTGCCACGACCACAAATTCGATCCCATTACCCAGAAAGAGTTCTATCAAATGGCTGCGTTCTTCCGGAACACGACGCAGAAGCCGATGGACGGAAACATCCACGATACGCCGCCAGTCATCGCGGTGCCCGCCGAGAACGAGCGTGCGCGCTGGAACGAGTTATTGGTCGAAGAAAAGGCGCGGCGCGCCGCGCGGGATGCTCACCGGAAATCTTCCCATGATGCATTTCTCTCATGGGTGGAAGCAGGGAAGTACAAAAGCATCAAGGCGCCTTTTCGGGATTCGTCTCCCCGGTTCTCTCTGCAGGCGCCGGGCCGCCTACCGGAGGGCGTGACCTCTGTTCCCGGGTCTGTAGCCGGCACACAAGCACTCTCGTTCACAGGTAAGGGCGTGTTGGAGTTGCCTGCCGCAAAAGCGGAACTGGACAGCCGCAAACCTTTCACTGTCGCCGCATGGGTCCTCCTGCCGAAAGAAGACACCACGTTCACGGTAGCGTCCAAATTGCACTGGCCGGACAAAAAAGAGAATGTCTCTCAAGGCTGGGTGTTCGATTTTGAGTCCCGGCGTCCGAGATTCCAGCTGTTGGGCGGCAAAGAGGACGACCTGATTCTGATTCGTGCCGGGCAGATGCACCGCTTACAGCCAGCCACATGGCACCATGTCGCTGTTACGTTTGACGGAAGCCGCGACTACAAGGGTCTGTCGATCTACATAGACGGCAAAATCGCGCTGACGGAGACCAATCCCAACAACGGCGGCGGGAAAGTAACCGGCTCCACGTTGGTGAAGGATCCGCTCCGAATTGGCGGCGACGGCAACAAGCGCTTCTTCAATACGGGCGCCGTGCAGGAGTTTCAGATTCTGGACCGCCCCTTGCGGGACGACGAGGTGGAGGCTCTTGCTGGATGGCTTCCGTTAAAGACGGCTCTCGCTGGGGGAACGGCTCCGCAAGACCGTGCTCTGGACACACTCGAGGTGATCTATCTGAACCGGACGGACAAAGAGTGGCAAAAGTTGTCCAGCCAGTGGCTCCAGTCGCTCGGTGAGCAGCGCAGCATCGCTCGCCGCGCGCCAGTGACGCACGTGATGAATGAAGTGCGGGATAAGGATCCGGAAGCGTTCGTACTCTTCCGCGGAATGTATGATCAACCGCGGGACAAGGTCCGGCCGGAAGTGCCTGCCGTGGCGGGCCAATTGGGCGACAAATATCCCCGCAATCGTATGGGCTTGGCGCGCTGGCTGGTGGCGCCGGAGAATCCGCTCACTTCTCGCGTGACCGTAAATCGCCTATGGCAGGAAATCTTCGGCAACGGAATCGTCCGTTCCGCGGAGGATTTTGGCGCCCAGGGAACTCCGCCGTCGCATCCCGAACTGCTGGACTGGCTTGCCGTGGAGTTCCGGGAATCGGGTTGGGACACGAAACGGTTGATCCGCATGATGGTCACCTCCGCGGCTTACCGGCAGTCCGCGGTCAGCACGGACGACAAACGGCGTAAGGACCCGGAAAACCTCCTGCTCTCGCGGGGGCCGCGTTTCCGGATGGACGGGGAAATGGTGCGGGACTATGCCTTGGCGGTCAGCGGCCTGCTTGTTCCAAAAATTGGCGGCCCCAGCGTGCGCCCGTACCAACCGGAGGGCATCTGGGAAACGGTAGCCATGAACGGTTCCAATACGCGTTTCTACAAACAGGACCACGGGGATGCACTCTACCGGCGCACCATGTATACCTTCTGGAAACGGAGTGCCCCGCCGGCTTCGATGGAGATATTCAACGCGCCGACCCGCGAAAACTGTACCGTCCGGCGGGAGAGAACCAATACGCCGCTGCAGGCGCTGATTACGATGAACGATGTGCAATTCGTCGAAGCGGCCCGGCAACTGGCCGAGCGCTCCATGAAGTCCGTCAAGCAGGGTTTTGACGGGCGAGTGGACTATATGGCGGCCCGCGCCTTGTCCCGCTCCTTGGAGGATCGGGAACGCGCCGTGCTGCAGCGTTCCTATAAATCCTTCCTTTCCCACTACGACGCGAAACCGGATGAGGCCAAGAAACTGTTGGCAACCGGCGAGTCTTCGCATGATTCGAAGCTATCCGCTCAAGAACTGGCTGCCTGGACGATGGTCGCCAGCCAGATTCTCAATCTCGACGAGGCATTGAACAAGTAATGAACCCGATAGACGATTGCGTACGAATTGAGACGCGGCGCCAATTGTTTCGCCGCGGCGCGCAGGGCCTCGGCGGATTGGCCTTGGCATCGCTGCTGGGCAGCGAGAACGCGCAGGCTTCGGGCAACGAACTTGGGCTGCCCCACTTTGCGCCCAAGGCGAAGCGCGTAATTTGGCTGCATATGGTGGGCGCTCCCCCGCAGCACGATCTGTTCGATTGGAAGCCCAAGATGAAGGACATGTTCGACAAGGACCTGCCCGAATCTGTGCGCAATGGACAGCGCCTGACCACCATGACCTCCGGCCAGAGCCGTTTCCCGATCGCTCCCACTGTTTTCAAGTTCGCCCAACACGGCAAAAGCGGCGCCTGGATCAGCGAATTGCTGCCTTGGACGGCCAAAATGGCCGATGATCTCACCATCATCCGCACCATGCACACCGAGGCCATCAATCACGAACCGGCGATCACCTTCATCCAGACCGGCTCCATGGTACCTGGCAAGCCGTGTACGGGGTCGTGGATGGCTTACGGCCTGGGCAGCATGAACAAGGATCTGCCAACGTTTGTCGTTCTCAATGCCAACCACAGTCATCCGAAGGCGAACGTGCAGGCCATCTCGGCGCGGCTCTGGTCCGCGGGTTTTCTTTCGGCGCAGTACGCCGGCGTGTCGCTTCGTTCCGGCGGCGACCCGGTTCTCTATATCAACAATCCCGGCGGCGTCGACGCTAAAACCCGGCGCACGATGCTCGATGGCCTCGGCGAGCTGAACCAAATGAATTACGGCCGACTGCACGATCCCGAAACGCAGGCGCGAATCGAGCAGTATGAAATGGCGTTCCGGATGCAGTCGTCGGTGCCGGATCTCACGGATCTATCCAAAGAACCCGAAAGCACCTATCAACTCTATGGCGAGGCCGCGCGCAAGCCTGGCACCTTCAGCTACAACGCATTGATGGCGCGCCGGTTGGCGGAACGGGGCGTACGTTTTGTGCAGCTCTACATGCGCGGCTGGGACGTGCACGGCGATCTGCCCGAGATTCTTCCCAGCCAGTGCAAGGACGTGGATCAGGCGCTCTATGGCCTTGTGCAGGACCTGAAGCAGCGGGGAATGCTGGATGACACCGTTGTCATCTGGGGCGGAGAGTTCGGCCGTACGATCTACTCGCAAGGCAAACTGACCGCGACTAACTATGGTCGCGACCATCATCCCCGGTGCTTCTCGCTCTGGGCTGCCGGCGGCGGTTTTCAGCCCGGCATCAACTGGGGCGAGACCGATGATTTCTCGTACAACATCGTCCGCGATCCGGTGCATGTGCGGGACTTCCAGGCGACCATCCTGCACAACCTGGGCATTGACCACAAGCGTTTCACCTACAAGTACCAGGGGCTGGATCAGAAGCTCACCGGCGTGGAAGAGGCGCACGTCATTAAGGGTCTGATTCGCGCCTAACGTAGACGGCCAGGGTTTTTACATACGGAACGAACGCCCGCCCATCCGGGGCGGGCGTTTATGTATGATAGGCGCAGCGGAGAACCCCGATCGTGATTCGCCTGATCCTGTCTTTCTTTACTGTAGCCGTGTGTGCTACTTCTGCTGCCACCCCTGGAGTCCCTCCAGAAGTCGCCGTCGTCGTGCAGGCGGACCAAACGTTTTCTCCGCAAGCCTGGCAAGCCATGGAGACCGAGTCGAAACGAATCGCGCAGCAGGCCGGCCTGCGTGTCCGGTTTGTCGAGCGTTCCCGCGCCGCCGCGGAACAGTTCAGTGATCTCGTCGTGTTTCGCATGAAGGGCCGTTGCGAGATGGATTCGCTGCCGGCGCTGCTGGAAGAACGCGGCCCCTTCGCCTGGGCATTCACCTCCAATGGCAACGTGCTTCCCTTCGGAGAAGTGAAATGCGACCGTGTGCGGGAGTCGATTAAGACCGCGCTTCGCCCTGCTGACTATCGCAAGGCCGACGAACTGTATGGTCGCGCGCTCGGCCGCGTCGTAGCTCATGAGTTGTATCACATGCTCGCCAATACGAAAAAGCACGGAAAATCGGGTATCGCCAAGGATGCGTTGAGTGCGCAGCAGTTAGTCTCGGAGCGTCTCGATTTCAGCAATCACGAGCGCGCCACGCTCGAAGGCTACCGCGACTTCCGCGACTAACGCCTTCGGCTGCCAACGAAACGGCGCAACCCATAAGCGGTTAGTCGATGAGCTAAAATCGGGGCAACGTGATTACCCGCCTTCTGCTTGCCGGCTCCCTGGCCTTGTCCGCGGCAACCCCCGAACAGGCACTGCAAATCTTAGAGAAGAATTGCTGGAGTTGCCACGCCGGTGCTGTCGCGCTTTCCGGTCTGCGTCTCGATTCCCGCGCCGCCGCTCTGCAAGGCGGCAAACGTGGGGCTGCGCTCTTACCCGGTAAGTCTTCTTCAAGCCTCCTCCTCCGCGCCATTACGCATGCCGACCCTAAGCTCGCTATGCCGCCCGGCGCCAGATTGGGCGATGCCGACGTTGCCGTGCTCCGGGAATGGGTGGACGCCGGCGCCGCATGGCCCGCGTCTCCCGCGCGCGCTGTTGCTCCGCAATGGTGGTCTTTCCGGAAGCCTGCCGCCTCTCCGGGTTCCATCGACACATTCATTGCGGCAAAACTGCGCGAAAAGGGGCTGGCCTCCTCGCCCGCGGCCGACCGCCGCACGCTCATTCGCCGGGTCACTTTCGACCTCCACGGGCTGGCTCCTTCCGAATCCGAAATCACGGCCTTCGTCAACGACGCCAACCCCAAGGCGTATGAATCGCTGGTAGACCGTCTGCTTGCTTCTCCCCACTACGGCGAAAAATGGGGCAAGCATTGGTTAGATCTGGTCCGCTATGGCGATACCGCCGGCTTTGAACAGGACCCTTACACGCTCTATGCATGGCGCTATCGCGATTACGTCATCAAGAGTTTCAATGACGATAAACCGTATGACCGCTTCATCAAAGAGCAGATCGCGGGAGACGAACTCTACGAAGACCCCGAAGCGCAGCAGGGGACCGGTTATTTCTGTGTCGGCCCCAATCGCGACATGCTCTACAAAGTCGAGGATATCAATCGCGTCGAGTCGCTGACGGACTTCGTGGACACCACGTCATCGGTTTTCCTGGGGCTCAGCGTGGGCTGTGCCCGCTGCCACGATCACAAATACGACCCTATTTCACAGCGCGACTACTACCGAATGCAGGCCATCTTCGCGCCTTTCCAGAAAACTCGCGTATTCCTGCACTACAACAATGCGCGAGGCTACGACCTGGGCGAGAATACGCGTACTTTCAAGCTCTACGATATCAGCGCGGAGATCGGCAGCCTCAAGGCGCCCTATCAGGATCGTCTCCGTCAGGAAAAACTATCCAAGCTGTCTCCAGAAATCCAGGCCGCCTTTACGGTGGATGAAAATCAACGGACACCGCAACAAAAGGCCTTCTTCGAGGCCTTTGCCAAACAGGTGGCGCCCAAAGAGGACGAGATCCTTGCTTTGATGACAGCCGCCGACAAAGACCGTCTGCAGCGCGCCGAAAAGAGGCTGGCGGGACTCTACAACAACTACGCCCCCGGCCCATTCTCACCAGGCCTTACCGATGTCGGCCGCGAAGCGCCAAGGACCTATTTGCCGGCTAAGGGCGTGCCGCCGCCAGGAGAAGAAGTTGGTCCTGGTCTTCTCACTGTGCTTGGCGGTAAAGACATCCCGGAGCCCCCGCCCGCTTCGGCCACCACGCAGCGCCGCCGTGCGCTGGCCGAGTGGCTGGCGTCGGCCGACAATCCGCTCACCGCGCGAGTCATGGTCAACCGGGTTTGGCAGTATCACTTCGGTCGCGGATTGGTTGCCACGCCCAGCGATTTCGGCACGCGCGGCGCTGCTCCGTCGCACCCGGAACTTCTGGACACCCTTGCTGCGCAATTCGTGCAAAATGGCTGGTCCGTGAAGACACTGCACCGGCAGATCCTGTTGTCGGAGACCTACCGCCGTTCCAGCCGCCCTACCCCGCAGGCGTCGGAAAAAGATCCGGAAAACCAGTATCTTTCGCACTTCCGCCGCCGCCGCTTGGATGCCGAGGAGGTACGGGATGCGGTGCTGCAATCGGCGGGAACGCTGAACGCCAAGATGTATGGCCGTGCGGTAGTTCCGGCGCTGCAGGCCGAAGAACTCTACGGTATGAGCCAGCCGGTAAGCAATGCCTGGGTGGTTACCGCGGATGTGCGCGAACATAGCCGCCGTAGTATCTACATGATCTCGCGCCGCAATTTCCGCATGCCGCTGCTGGAAGTATTTGACCGTCCCGAAGGCGTGCTCAGTTGTTCACGCCGGGAATCTTCCACCACGGCGCCGCAGTCTCTCACGCTTCTGAATGGCGAGTTCACGCTCCTCCAGGCGCGTGCCTTGGCGGAAAAAGCTCTGACCGCCGGGGATGGGAATGTTGCAATTGCAGAAGTCTTTCGCCGGGTCTATGCCCGTGAGCCCAATGCGGACGAACTGAAGACAGCTGCGGAATTTCTGGACCGCCAGAGTAAGCGGCTAGGTACGCCCCGGGACGCTGTGGCCGAACTGGCGCGCGGCCTGCTGAATACCAATGAATTCTTGTATCTCGACTGAGGAAACACCCATGTACTCCCGAAGAGACTTACTCTCCCGCGCCGGCAAAGGCTTTGGCGCTCTGGCCCTCGGTTCGCTACTGGAACCGCCCGCCCTCGCCGGCGCGACTACGGCCCGTCCGCCCCATGCCGCGCCAAAAGCCAAGAGCGTCATCTTCCTTTTCATGCACGGCGGCGTTAGCCATGTGGATACCTTCGACCCCAAACCGTCTCTCCGCCGTTTTGACGGCCAACCGCTCCCTGGTTCCTTCGGAGAAGGGCTCATCACCAGCCGTATCGATTTTCGCAAGGCGCTCATGCGCGGCTCTCCTTGGGAATTCCATCGGTGTGGAAAGTCGGGCCTGGAGATATCGGCCCTCTATCCCCATCTCTCGGAGCATGCCGACGACATAGCCGTTATCCGCTCCTGTCATGGCGATGCCTTTGACCACGCCCCCGCCATCTATCTCCGTACTAGCGGCTCGCAGTTCCCTGGCCGCCCGTCGCTGGGCGCGTGGTCCGTATACGGTCTCGGCAGCGAAAATCAGAATCTCCCCGCCTTTGTCGTGATGAGCGATGGGGCCATGAAATCCGGCGCGGGCGCTTACGGCGCCGGATATCTCCCGGCGGTGTACCAGGGCACCATCTTTCGCAGCGGCCAGAATCCTGTGCTGCACCTCAATTCTCCCAAAGGCGTCAACGCCGAAGCGCAGCGCGATACGCTTGATCTCATCGCCCGCATGAACCGGCGCCATTTCGCGGAGCGAGAAGAAGACACCTCGCTCGACGCGCGTATTGCGTCCTATGAACTCGCCTATCGCATGCAGTCCGAAGCGCCGGAGGTGGTCGACATCTCTAAGGAGTCTGAAGCCACTCGGAAACTTTACGGTATCGGCGAGCAGGCTACCGATGATTTTGGCCGCAAATGTCTCCTCGCGCGCCGCCTGGTCGAACGCGGCGTCCGCTTTGTTCAGCTTTATTGCGGCACCAACCTCGGCGACGATTGGGACGATGCCCACAACGATCTGCTGGGCTCTCACAACAAAATGTGCCGTAAGTCGGATCAGCCCATCGCGGGCCTTCTCAAGGATCTCAAATCCCGCGGGCTGCTCGATTCCACGCTTGTCGTCTGGTCCAGTGAGTTCGGCCGTACGCCGCTTGCCGAAGGGAAAAACGGCCGTGACCACCATCCCTATGGGTTCGCCACCTGGATGGCTGGGGCGGGAATTCATGGCGGTCGCGCGCTCGGCGCCACCGATGAGTTCGGCCTCCGGGCCGTGGAGCAGCGCAAGGACGTGCATGATATGAACGCGACGATTCTTCGTCTGCTCGGGATGGACCACTTGAGACTTACCTATCGCTACCAGAGCCGTGACCAACGGCTCACTGACGTACACGGCGAAGGCGAGTTTACCGACTGGCTCCTCAGCGCCAAGGCTTGAATAGGGGATTCACTGCTATCCTAGTGGTTTCCTCGTCCGATGGTGGCCACCACGCAGATCAAGCAGTTTGAATCGTTAGAGCTCGAAAGTGGGGTTGTTCTTTCGCCTGTCGACGTTGCGTATGAGACCTACGGTACGCTCAACGAAGCCAAGTCCAATGCAATCCTGATTACGCACGCCTTTTCGGGCGACGCTCACGCGGCCGGCGTGGACGCGGAAGGTCGCAAGGGTTGGTGGGACAACATGATCGGACCTGGTAAGGGTTTCGATACCGACAAGTATTTCGTGGTCGCCACCAACGTGCTCGGCGGTTGCAAGGGCTCCACCGGCCCGGCTTCCATTAATCCAGCTACAGGGCAGCGCTATGCCATGGATTTTCCCGTCATCACCATCGGGGACATGGTACGCCTCCAAAAACTGCTGATGGATTCTATGGGCATCACGCGTCTTTTGAGCGTGGCCGGCGGCTCCATGGGCGGCATGCAGGTGCTGGAATGGGCCGTGCGTTATCCGGAATCAGTGGCCAGCGCTATTCCCATCGCTTCCACGGCGCGCCACTCTGCGCAGCAGATCGCATTCAATGAGGTGGCCCGCCAGGCCATCATGGCCGATCCGGATTGGGCTAACGGAGACTACTACGATAAGAAGCCTCCGGGTCGAGGTCTCTCCGTCGCGCGCATGGTCGGCCATATCACGTACATGAGCGATGCCTCCATGCGGCAAAAGTTCGGACGCCGTCTGCGGGAAGAGAACGGCATTTTTGAGGTGGAGAGTTATCTCCGTTACCGTGGCAGTCAGTTCGTTGATCGCTTCGACGCCAACTCCTACCTCTACATCACCAAGGCCATGGACATGTTCGACCTCGCCAATGGCGCGCAGTCGCTCGTCCCTGTGCTTTCCAAGGGCCGCACCCGCTATCTCATCATCAGCTTCACCTCGGATTGGCTCTATCCGTCCTATCAGTCGTTGGAGATCGTCAACGCTCTGCGACGGCGGAATCAGGATGTTGCTTATATCGAGCTCACTTCCAGCTACGGGCACGATGCGTTCCTTGTGGAAGTGGACGAACAGACCGAGCTCATCCGAGGCTTTCTCGCCCGCACCATGAAAGAAAACGGCAAACGATGAAAGGCGAAAACGGCCCTCTAGTCCACGAGTTGTTTGGTCGAGGCGACTACGGCCTCATCTCAGAGATTGTCGAACCCGGGGCCCGCGTTCTCGACCTTGGTTGCGGCGAAGGTGAACTCCTCGCCTGGCTTGCCGAGCATAAAGACGTGGACGCCCGTGGCGTGGAAATCAGTTCCGCGAAACTCCAGAAAGCCATCGCGAAGGGCGTGTCCGCTTATCAGGGAGACATCGAATCCTGCTTGGCCGACTATCCCGACAAAGCTTTCGATTACGTTCTCCTCAGCCAGACGCTCCAGGAAATCCGTTACCCCCTGCAAGTCATGCGCGACATCCTGCGAGTCGGTCGCCGCGCCATCGTGGCCTTCCCCAACTTCGGCCACTTCTCTGTCCGCCTGGCTCACCTCTTCGCTGGCCGCGCCCCTAAGACCAAGCTCTTTCCATACGATTGGTACGATTCGCCGAATATTCATTTCCTCACCGTGGACGACTTTGAAATTCTCGCGGCCCGCCAGAACTGGCAGATCGAACGCCGGTTCTTCCTCTCCGGAACCCGTGAAGTGAAGTCATTCCCCAACCTGCTCGCCGAAGTCGCTGTCTTCGTTGTAAGCAATCCCTAAATTCGGTACCGTAGCGGAAATGACCCGCCGGCAATTCCTGGCCTCCGTCTCTGTGGCGGCTGCCCCTGTTTCCCGCCCGAACGTGTTGTTCCTTTCCGTGGACGACATGAACGATTGGGTTGGATGCCTCGGTGGCTACAACGGCGTCCAGACTCCCAATATTGATCGGCTGGCCAAGCGTGGAGCCCTCTTCGCCAATGCCCACTGCGCCTCTCCGCTCTGCAATCCCTCCCGCACCGCGCTTCTCACCGGCCAGCGTCCCTCAACGACCGGGATGTACAACAACGACCAGTTCTGGAGACCCAATCTCCCCAACGCCGTCACCCTTCCCATGCACTTCAAGGCAAATGGCTACCACGTCGCCGGAGCCGGCAAAGTCTTTCATCACACCGCCGGAAATAACCCTCCCAGCCAGTGGGATGAGGTCCAACTTCAGGTATTCGACGATCCCTGGTATCGTCGCGCCGACTGGTATCCCTGGAACAAACGTGTGCCCGCTCCCGCTGGCCACCCCTTCAACGGTCTACGAAACTTTCAGGGAGAATTCGATTGGGGAGTTATTCCCGCCGCGGAACGCGAGTATGGCGATCAGAGAGCCGTCGACTTCGGCCTCAATTTCCTGTCGAAATCGCACGAGAAGCCATTCTTCCTGGCCGTTGGTCTCTGGCATCCGCACATCCCGATGTTCGCTCCGCAAAAGTACTTCGACCTGTACCCGCCGGAGAAAGTCAAAATTCCCTACACTCCCGCCGGCGACCTGGACGACGTACCCAAAACGGGCCAGGAATGGGCCGCTGCCCGCCGGGACGAACATAATCGTATTGTCAGGGAAGGGAAGTGGCGTGACGCCGTCCGCGCCTACCTGGCGGCCATTACCTTTGCCGACGCAATGATCGGCCGACTTCTCGATGGCCTCGAAACCAGCGCCCACGCCAACAACACCGTCGTCGTTTTCTGGTCCGACAACGGCTGGCACCTTGGCGAGAAAGATCACTGGCACAAGTCGACTCTCTGGCAGCGCGCCACCCACGTCCCTCTCATCATCGCCGGCCCCGGCGTTCGACAGCCAGGAATTTCCCGGAAACAGGCAGTCAGTCTGCTCGATCTATACCCTACGCTCACTGATTTATGCCGTCTCCCTCAACGCAAGGAATGCGAGGGGCGCAGCCTTGTGCCGCAGTTACAGGATGCAGCCGCGCCGCGCCCGCCCGCCGTCATCGACTATCTTCCCGGCAATCATGCCGTGCGCGATGTGCGCTATCGGTACATCCGCTACCGCGACGGCTCCGAAGAGTTGTACGACGAACAGGCCGACCCCGAAGATTGGCGCAACCTGGCGTCCGACCCGAAATACGCGACACTAAAACAAAACCTTGCCAAATGGATTCCCACGAAGTCCGCTCCTCCCAAACCGGAACGGACGGAGTTTGATTTTGACTTCGACACGTATACATACAAACGAAAATGAAATTCGGAGGCCCCAATGGCTGAAATCGTCCTGGTAATCGGGCTGCTAGTCTTTCTGGCGCACTTCTTTACGGCTCTCTTCCGTCGCACCCGTGTCCCGGATGTCCTCTTGTTATTGCTGCTCGGCGTGATACTCGGCCCTGTCACCGGCTGGGTGAAACCAGAGGATTTCGGTCACGTGGGCGGTGTGATCAGCATGTTCGCGCTCATTGTCATCTTGTTTGAGAGCGGCATCGATCTCAAACCCGATGTTATTGCCCGCACCTGGCGCCCCACGCTCGGCCTTACGCTCACCACCTTCGTGATCACTCTTGGCTGCGCCTACCTCTGCGCCTATTACCTTCTGGGCCTCTCCCCGATGCTCTCCTGGATTCTTGGAGCCACCGTCGGCGGCACTTCCGCCGCCGTCGTCATCGCCCTCGTCAAGAGTCTCAAGATGCCCGATCCCGGCGGCACCGTCCTGATTCTCGAATCGGCGCTCGGCGACGTCCTTTGTATCGTGCTTCTTCTCGGCTTGGTCGAAGCCGCCGCTCTCGGCTCTCTCCATGCCGTCAAAATGATCGGGTCCATCTTCTCGTCGTTGGTCTGCGCGGGCATCATCGGAATGTTGGGCGGGTTTCTTTGGCTTGCTGTGCTCAATAGCGTCCGGCAGTTTCCCAACACCACCTTCACGACGCTCGCCTTCCTCTTCATCCTTTTTGGAATCTCGGATATGCTCGGCTTTTCGGGGGCTATCGCCGCGCTTGCCTTCGGCGCTACCCTCACGAACCACCAACGCCTCGATTTTGTGAGCAAGCAGGAGTTCCTGCGCGGCCGCGTACTCGGCTCCATCAATGAATCCGACGTCGACTTCTTCATGGAAATTCTCTTCCTGCTGAAGACGTTCTTCTTCATTTATATGGGTGTATCGATTCGCTTCACCGACATCCGCCTTATCGGAGTCGCGGCTGTTTTTACCATCGCCGTCTTCCTGCTCCGTGTCCCCATCGTCCGGTTCGTATTCCCGCGTGGGGCCGTTGCTTGGCAGGACGCGACGCTCATGACCTTCATGGTCCCTAAGGGCCTCGTCTCCGCCGTCCTGGCCTCCATTCCGGTGGAACGCGGCCTTCCTGGCGCCGAAATCATTCGCGACTTTACCTACATGGTCGTCTTGCTCAGCGTTGTCCTCACGGCCGTTCTGATCCCTATCTCCGAGGCCGGACCTGTCGCCCGCTTTTACAGGCGCATCTTTGCCGGGCCCAGCCTACCGGAGCCATCGGAGCCCGAGCCGGAACCGGCGGCGGAGTAGCCCGCGCGCGTCCTGAGCTACACTCGAAAATGGTAAACGACAGCTCTTTGTCGTATCCCGGTTACGAATGTGGCGTTAATTTTCGGACAAGTTTTATTCCTATTGGCGTTTTCCGCGGGTTGGGGCTGGTGGCTGTATTGGTGGCTATTCCGGGATGCGCCGCTGTCGGCAAACCGGATCTCGCTCCTGTTGGCCGCGGGCATCAGTCTCCAGATCCTGCTCATCGGCAATCTCGCTTTCGCCGATTTCACAGTTCATCAGACTTTTTGGATTCCCATCGCCGTCGGCTTGGCCGGCTTAGTCCATGCCGGCCGGAACTATCGTGCCTTCGCCTCGCTGGATCGCCGCCAACGCAAAGAACTTGCGTGGATGAGCGGCGTTTTCGCCGTTGTATTCGCCATCCAGGGCATTTCCCTATTTCACACCGGACCTTACGACTACTATGGCGTCGGCACTATTGACCACATCAACTACGTGCTGGTTGCACAGGCCCTCCTGGATCGTCCGCTCTCTTTCAATAGCTTAGAGTCCGGGCCCTGGCTCTATAAGTTTGTTGCCGCGAAACACTTCCGTCTCGGCCAGTCGTTTCTGCATGCCTATCTGGCAGCCGGCATGTCCGGCAATGCTAAAGAGTCGTTCGGGCCCATCTCCGTCATGTTCATTGCCCTGTCCGGCATGTTCAGCTACCTGGTAGCCCGTCTGCTGAGCATTGGCCGTACCGGCGCCGCTGCCGTCGGCATCTGGGCCGGTGTATCGCTTGCCGCCACCCGGATCCATACCTTCGGCTTTCTCTCCCAGGACGTAACGCTTTTCGTATTACCGGCTCTGTTCGTGGCGGTTCGCGCGTTCGGCGCCGCGGGTTGGCGTGCGCACGTGGTCCCTTCGTTGCTGCTGGCGCATATGTTTGTCAGTTACACCGAGTTCTTTCCGTTCGCCGTCCTGGGCTATGGAGGCTATGCGGCAATCGGCCCTTGGTCCGGTTTCTTCCGTCGTGCATGGCTTGCCTCGGCGGCCGTTTGCGCCGCTGTTTTCTACCTGCCGGCCTACATTCCAGATGCGATTCGTTTTGTTCAGATCCATGCCGGCCTGTTAAAGTTGGGACCCGTTGCCAAGCTCGACGACTTTGCGCCATTCGGCGGCACGATGTACGGATGGGCCAGGGATCTGGTCTCCATCGGACGGCTGGTCCCGCTTTCGGAACGATCCATCATCACGCTCTGCGGCTATTGGCTGATTGCCCTGATTCTCTTCGCGTTCTTCTCCCGCCCTACGCGCAAGTTTCTTTGGTTGGCGGCCTTGCTTTTGCCTTTCGTCGTTGGCTTGGCGGTACTGTTCCAGAAGCCACACATTCCGAAATATCAGGTTTGGAAAGTACAGTTGGAGTACAGCTGGCTATGCGTCCTGTTTGTCATTCTGGGCTTTGCCCGCTTGCGGGAGCTGCTTCGCACGCTGGCGGGGCGTGCCGTTAGCTTTGCCGCTGTGGCGGTTGGGGGCATCGTCGTTGCTTCCGGCGTGCTTGGCGGCGCCCTCGAGCAGCGGGACCTGGTCCGGCTCGAACATAATTTCGTACACGTTGCCACGGTGCAGAATGCGACCAGCATCGCCATTTTCGACGCCCTCGAAGCACAGCCTCCCGAAGGCATCATTCTCTCGGATCGCTTGGGCCTGCTCAACGCCTGGCTGGCTTATCATGCCCGCCATATCCCTACCTACTCCCTCGGCGCGCCGATCAGTGACATGGGCCCGGTCACCTTCCCGCCGCCTCCCGGCAAAACGGATCTCCCCCTCGTCACGGGAGCTGGTCTTTCCCGTGACGTGGACCTCGCTTTCCCGCCGGCTATTACTGTGCGCAGTCCCCAGGGGACAGACCGCGATCCTGCTTCGCCCCGCCTCTGGTACTGGATGGCGAAATCATTTACCGTGCAAATCGACCGCCTGCCTCAAACCCGTCCCCCGAAGCTTTTCGAGGTGGCCATGACCGTCACGCCGGGCCCCGCCAGCCCGTCCCCTCTCAGGCGCATTGCGTATGTCAACACGGCGACCGGCGAACACGGAGAGCTGGCCTTCAGCCAACTGACGGTCGCTACATTTCCCATCCATCTTGTTTCCGGTTCCAATACTCTGCAATTCACGCTCGTCGAACCCGCCGGAGGCCTCACGCAAAGGCCGCCGGACCCCCGTATCCTCGCCGTTCGCATTGAAAACATTAAGGTTCGTCCGGCAGCGGAAGAGGGCAAATAGAAAAGGGGCCAGCGCCGCCGCTGGCCCCCTCGCCGTATTGCTGGCTGGAATTAGTCCCCGAACTGGACCAGCTTCTCCCGCTCCTGCCCATTTACCACGGCCGCCGCATCTTCCGCCGTGAACTCTTCCACCTTCGAAGAGATATTCATCGAGCAGAATTTCGGTCCGCACATCGAGCAGAAATGGGCGTCTTTGAAGCCTTCCTGCGGCAACGTCTCGTCGTGATACGCCTGCGCCGTTTCCGGGTCCAGCGCCAATTCGAACTGCTTCCGCCAGTCGAATTTATACCGTGCCCGCGATAGCTCGTCGTCCCGGTCCCGCGCTCCCGGCCGGTGCCGTGCGATATCGGCGGCGTGGGCGGCAATCTTATACGCAATCAGCCCCTGCTTCACGTCTTCCTTGTTCGGTAGACCCAGGTGCTCCTTGGGCGTCACGTAGCACAGCATCGACGCGCCGTACCACCCGATCATCGCCGCGCCAATTGCCGATGTAATGTGGTCAAACCCAGGCGCAAAGTCGGTCACCAACGGCCCCAACGTGTAGAAAGGCGCTTCGTAGCAAAGCTCCTTCTCTTTTTCCACCTGCATCTGGATCTGGTCCATCGGCACATGCCCCGGCCCTTCGATCATCGTCTGCACGTCGTATTCCCATGCCCGCCGCGTCAATTCGCCCAGCGTCTTCAATTCCGCAAATTGCGCTTCGTCGCTCGCGTCGGCCAGAGAGCCCGGCCGCAGACCGTCGCCCAGCGAAAAGCTCACGTCATGCTTCTGGAAGATCTTGCAAATGTCGTCGAAATACTCGTACAGAAAGTTCTGCTTGTGGTTCTTCACCATCCACTCCGCGAGGATGGATCCCCCGCGGCTTACAATGCCCGTAATCCGCTTCGTGGTCAGCGGAACATACTGGATCAGCACGCCCGCGTGGATCGTCATGTAGTCCACGCCCTGTTCGGCCTGCTCTTCAATCACTTCCAGCATCACGTTCCGGTTCAGGTCCTCCACGCGCCGTACGCGGGAGAGAGCCTCATAAATCGGCACCGTGCCGATGGGCACCGGAGAGTTTTCGATGATTGCCTTCCGGATCAGCGGAATGTCTCCGCCTGTCGAAAGGTCCATTACTGTATCGGCGCCGTACTTCACCGAATACCGCAGCTTTTCCAGTTCGCCGTCCACGTCCGAAGTCGTGGAGCTATTGCCGATATTGGCGTTGATTTTGCATGTGGACGCCACGCCGATCGCCATCGGCTCCAGGGCGCTGTGGTTAATATTCGCCGGGATGATCATCCGCCCCCGCGCCACTTCGTCGCGTACGGTCTCCGGGGTCAGCCGTTCCCGCCGGGCGACGTACTCCATCTCACCCGTGATCAAGCCCTTCCGGGCATAGTGCATCTGCGTGCGGACCACATCGCCTGCGCGCGCGGCCACCCATTCGCTTCGGATTCCCATACGGCCTATTATCTCATTCGTTATAGTTGAGTCATGTTCCCCCGGCTTTGGGCTGTCGTCACCCTCTTCGGGGCTGTAGCCCTCGCCGTCGATTCGCCCGCGAACATTCAACCCTCCGAGTACCGCGAACGCCGCGCCAAAGTCCGGGAGCGGCTCGTTAAGGACAAAGCCGTCCTCGTTCTCTATGGCGCCGACGAGGACGAACGCGGTGATCTTCGCAGCCGTTTTTTCCAAGAAGCGAATTTTTATTACCTGACCGGTTGGTCAGAACCCGGTGCTCGTCTCCTTCTCACCCCGGAATCGGAATACCTCTTCCTGCCCGCCCGCAATGAAGTAAAGGAGCGCTACACCGGCCGCAAACTCGCTCCCGGCGATGCCAATGCGCCTGCCGCCACGGGCATTGCCGCCGTACTTCCTTTGAGTAAATTTGAAGTCAATCTCTTTCAGTCGCTGGAATCGGCCCAAAAACTTTATGGAATCGTTGCTCCCGGCCGCCCTGGTCCCATGCGCCGTCTGGTCGGACAACGTCCCATTGAAAGCGCTGCCTCTCTCATAGGCCCCCTGCGTCTTGTCAAATCTCCCGCCGAAATTGCGCTCATCGAACGCTCCGCCTCTGTTTCCGTCGATGCCCACCGCGCCGCCTGGGCCCGCGTTGCATCTGGCCTCTTTGAATACCAGGTCAGCGCGACCATGACCAATGTCTATTTCGAAGCTGGCTGCGAACGCAGTTCTTATCCCCCGATTGTCGGCTCCGGCCCGAATTCCACCATCCTTCACTACAACCGCAACGACCGCCGCATGGACGCCGGAGAAGTACTCCTCATGGACGTGGCCGGCGAGTGCTCCATGTACGCCGCCGACATCACCCGTACCATTCCGGTCAACGGCAAGTTTTCCGCCCGCCAACTCGAAATCTACAACATTGTCCTCGGCGCCCAACGCGCCGCCATCGCTGCCGTCAAGCCCGGCATGCGGCTCGCAAAGGACGGCGACAACAGTCTGTACAAAATCGCCTTGGATTACATCAATACGCATGGCAAGGACAGTAAGGGCGAACCTCTCGGCAAGTACTTTACCCACGGCCTTGGCCATCACGTCGGCCTCGACGTTCATGATCCTGGTCCGCCAGGCGTGCCGCTGGAAGCCGGCAACGTAATTACCATCGAACCCGGCATCTATATTCCGGACGAAGGCATCGGCGTTCGCATTGAGGATATGCTCCTCGTCACCGGAAGCGGGTCTCGCCTGCTTACCGCCGCCCTCCCCTCTGAACCCGCCGCCATTGAACAAGTTCTCCATGCGCGTACGCCGTAGCTACTGGCTCGCCGTCTCGGCGGCCGGTCTCTTCGCTCTTCTGGCCAGTTGGACGCCGCTCGCCACTCAGATCGACAACTACGCCGCCGATTGGCTCTTTCGCGTCCACCGCCCATCCGTATGGAGTCCGGAATCCGCCATCCTGGCGCTCGATGAGGACTCCTACGAATTTACGCAAGGCGTCCGCAACCTCCGTGCCAAAATGGCCGAAGCGCTCGCCGTGGTTGCCGCCGCCAAACCCCGGGTCATCGCCCTCGACGTTGTACTCGTTGATGCCGGGCAGGGCGGGGAAGACCGCCAACTTGCCCAGTCGCTGGGCGCGGCCGGACCCGTTGTTCTCCCTTGCGAACTGCTGCCTGGTCCCCGCTGGAAACTGCCCCAACCCGTTTTTCTGGCCGCCGCCGCCGGTCTCCTCGGCCATGTGCACGCCGAACCGGACGCCGACGGCATGAGCCGCCACATGCCCCTCGAAAAATCCGGGGCGCGGGAGCGTCACTGGGCCTTGTCTCTGGAGGCCTTTCGTATCGCTCGCGGCGTTTCCATCACCGAATCGGCCGAAGGCCTCGACGTCGGCCCGCTCCACATCCCGGCTTCCCGGGACGCCGGGCGGCTGCTCCGCATCCGTTACCTGCCTCCGGATGCCGACGGCAACTCCCTGATTCCTCACGTCACCCTGCGCCAGGTGCTGGAAGATCCGCGGCGCGCCGCTGTTTTCCGGGACAAGGTGGTATTCGTCGGAGCCACTGCGCAATCCGCCGCCAGGGACCGCATGATGACGCCTTACAACACCAGTCGCCCCATGCCCGGCGTCGAAATTCACGCCCACGCTCTCGAAACGCTGGCACAGGGCCGTTTTTTTTCGGATAGCTCCCTTTCGCTCGTCCTGCTGTTCACCGCCCTGTTCACCGTTGCCGCCGGAGCCGTCTTTGCCCGCTGGTCGGGCACGCTGGCTTACTCGCTCGGCGCCGGTCTTATCGGATTGGCACATGCCCTGCCGCATTTGTTGTTTCTCAACGGCATCATCTTCCCGTATGTGGCCCCGGCCGCCGCGGCTTGGTTTGCCGTCACCTGCGCGGCCGTCTTTCAGTATTTCCGCACGCGGGAACAACTCGCCGAAACCGAAAGCGAACGTTCCCGCTACCAACAGGCTATTCAGTTCGTTACCCACGAAATGCGCACCCCTCTAAGCGCGATTCAGGGCTCCAGCGAACTCATGAATCGCTACAAACTTACGGAAGAGAAGCAGAAACAGCTTTCCCGCCAGATCCATGCCGAATCCAAACGCCTCGCCGGGATGATTCAAACGTTTCTCGACGTGGAACGGCTCTCGGCTGGCCAGATGAATCTCAAGCGCGAGCCTTTTCCCATCGCCGCTCTCGTCCAAACCTGCCTGGAACGGGTGCTGCCCGTCGCGGAGCGAAAATCAATCGCCATTGTGCACCATCCCGGTCCGGATGCGTCGGTGCTAGGTGACCGGGAACTCATGGAGTACGCCGTCTATAACCTCCTCACCAACGCCGTGAAGTACTCTCCTGCGGAAACAAAAGTCGATGTATCTGCATCGTTTGAGAGTGGAATGCTGAGCGTCTCTGTGCAGGATCAAGGGATTGGCATGAGCGCGGATGAGTTGAAAAAGATCGGTCAGAAATTTTATCGAACCCGCCGCGCGGAACAGTCCGGCGAGGTCGGAACGGGCATCGGCCTCTCCATCGTCCAGCAGATTATTGTTCACCACGGCGGGCGTTTACAGGTAACCAGTTCCCCTGGGCATGGCTCGTGCTTTACGATGTTAGTACCGGCGACAATTTTACCCGTGCCCGTTTCGCCGGAAACGGAGAAGTAAGTTGCAACGTTTGCTAGTTGTTGAGGATGACTACGCGGTTCGCAATAATATCGTAACCTGCCTGGAATTGGAGGGGTTTAGTGTGGATGCCGTCGGCTCCACGCGCGAAGCGCTCGCTAAGTTACAGGACGGCGGTTATCCGATAGTTCTTTCCGATATTTATTTGGATGAACGTACCGGTCTTGACGTCCTGAATGCGGCGCGCACCTCGAATCCGGACTGCGCCGTCATTCTCATGTCCGGGCGCGGTTCCATGGAAACGGTCATGGCCGCCACCCGCGGCGGAGCTTTTGACTATCTGGCTAAGCCTTTTGATCTCGACGACATGGTCGAGAAGATCCGTCGCGCCGAAGCTTCGCTCCAGGAGTCGGCCGAAAAAGAAGCTCGTATCGACGATATTCCGGAAACCGAAATGATCGGTTCTTCCGCCCACATGGTCGAAATCTTTAAGGTTTTGGCCAAGGTAGCCCCCACCGACGCAACCCTCTTAATTGAAGGGGAAACCGGTACCGGCAAAGAATTGATAGCCCGGCTCATCCATCGTTATTCCCGCCGTGCCGAGAAGCCGTTTGTCGCCGTAGACTGCGGGTCCATACCTCCTTCCCTACTGGAAAGCGAACTCTTTGGCGCCATGAAAGGCTCGTTTACCGGGGCGGACCGGGACCGGGTCGGCGTCTTTGAGGCGGCCAATAATGGGACCATCTTCCTGGACGAAATCGGCGACATCGATCTGAATTTCCAGGCCAAATTGCTCCGTGTGCTCCAGGAACGGGAAGTCCGCCCTCTGGGTTCTCCTCGCGGACGGCCGATTGATGTGCGCATCGTGGCCGCTACCAACAAGAATGTCCGCCAACTCGTGGAACAAGGTAAGTTCCGCGAAGATCTCTGGTTCCGCCTCGATGTCGTTCGCATTGAGTTGCCCGCCCTCCGGGAGCGCCGCGGCGACGTTCCTCTTCTCTCGCAGACGTTCCTGGATCGCTATAATCAGCGCTACTACATGCGGGCAATTCTCACGGAAAGCGGTGTCCGCGCCCTTGACTCCTACACGTGGCCCGGCAACGTGCGCCAGTTGCAGCACCTCATGGAACGCCTCGTCATCCTTGCGCCGCAGGGACGGATTGACCAGGGGGCTGTCAATGAGGCGATTGCCGATAGCGAAGGCCGCGACAACGCCGGAGAGACTCTCGAAGACGCTAAGGTCGAACAGATTCGCAAGGTGCTGTCCGCCACGGGAGGCAACAAAAGCAAGGCCGCCAAGATTCTTGGCATTGAGCGGAAAACGCTGTATCGCTTGATCGACCGTTTCGGTCTCGACAAATAATCCATGCGGACCCGGCGCCATGCCCTCCTCGCGCTCGGCGCCGTTGCTTGCGGCCGGAAGCCGGATACCATGAACGCGCTCGCGGAACGCTATGTCAAACTGATTCTCGGGATTGGCCATCACGATGCGAACTACGTCGATGCCTACTACGGTCCGGAGGCTTGGCGCCCAGCCAAACGAACCCTGCAGGAATTAGCGACCGAGGCCAGTGCCCTGGCCGACGCCATTCTTGGGCGGACCGGCGAGGATTCCTATCGCCAGAACTATCTGCTGGTCCAAACGCGCGCCGCCGGGGATCGTCTCCGTATGTTGCAGGGAGAAAAATTCTCCTTCGACCAGGAATCCAAACTCCTCTACGAAGTGGAGCCCCCCGCCATTAGTTTTGCGGCGCTCGAAGCCGGCCGTGAGGCGATCGACAAAGCCCTTCCTGGCAGCGGCCCTCTTGAGGACCGTTTTTCCAGGTTCGAGGCCCGCTTCGCGATTCCGCCTTCCCGCGTGGACCGCACCTTCAAAGCAGCCATTGCCGAGGCCAGGTCGCGGACGCGCCAAAGGATTCCCGGTCTTCCCAGCACAGAATCGTTTGATGTCGAGTATGTCGCCGGAAAATCCTGGAGCGCCTACAACTGGTACAAGGGAAAAGCGCATTCCCTGATTCAGGTAAACAGCGAACTGCCCATCGGTATTGATCGCATTCTTCACCTGGCTTGCCACGAGGGCTACCCTGGCCACCACGTCTACAACACGTTATTGGAAAACCGGTTGGTGGACGGCAAGGGGTGGAGCGAATATTCCGTCTACCCGCTTTATAGCCCGCAATCCCTGATCGCCGAAGGGACCGCCGACTATGGGTCGGATCTGGTCATTCACGGCGAGGACCGCCTGGCCTTTAAGCGGGACGTGCTGTTCAAGGAAGCAGGGTTGGATCCGAAGTTGGCCGCCGAGCAGCATCAGATGCAGCAGTGGACCCGTGCCTTGCGCCATGCGCCTATTCAGGCCGCCCGTGCCTACCTGGACGGCACGAAAACGGCGGAGGAGACGGTCGCCTATCTGCGGCGCTACGGGCTACAGTCCAAAGGGATGGCCGAACGCCGGCTCCGGTTTTTCGACGAACATCGCTCCTATATTATCAACTACAGTTTCGGCGAGGATCTCGTCGCCGCCTGGGTCGCCAGAACGGCCGGAAACGCGGAGGACGCGCGTTGGAAATCGTTTGTGGAATTGTTGAGCAATCCCCGTACACCGGCAAATCTTCTGTAGTCCTCGCCGGCCTGTTTACAGGAAACAACTGAAAATAAACGAAAAATAAAAATGCACCGAAACGGGGGATCGGGTGTATTCTCAGATTGAAAATACGCCCCGCGACCCGCGCACATTTTTCTTTTCATAACCGCACGGGCCACTTGGCGAGACCGCTCGGCCTCATAACGTGAACTGAAGGCACCGACCCAAGGAGGTCTCCCATGTTTGACAGCCTCGACGAAACGATGAAAAAAGACGCCAAAGAGGCGACTTCGAATTCCGAACGCATGATGCTTTGGCTTGCCGTCGCCGCCGCCAGCGTCCTTGTTTTCGGTGGTCTGTATTTCGGAGTCCGGGTAATCGGTTGACGTGCCGTTACCAGGGTTCTGTAGCCAATTGAGACATTACGCGCTTCACCGTCGCCGCGTAGCGGGGATTCTGGTTGTAGGTCTTTAGGACGCCATCCAGGTTCTTACCTCGGTAATACGGCGAGTTCGCGAGCCGCTCAGCAACGACGTGGATGCCTGCCTGTATGGAGGGAAACTTCTGTTTGCAGGAGTCCCATCCGAATACGTTGTTATTCATATACACTTTGCCGCCGCTGCTTTCAACCAACGCCAGGCTGGGGAGAAGTCTCCAGTCCAGGCGGTGGTTGTCGGCTGCCGCCACAAGATCGGCCGCATATCGCTCCATCGGACATGCCCGGCGTTTGAAGAACGCCTTGATTCTTTGGAACCTGGGGTCATTGGAATAGTGTTTTCCTGTCGCCGGTTCAGCGGGCGAAAGCACGGCAGGCGGTAAAAAAATAGAAAACAATACCAATCCTTTGGTGATCCATCGTTTCAAATCAGGTACCTCGGTTTTGTTGGGGGATGATCGGACTCGGAAGGGTCCGGAGAAGGAGGGGTTTCGTACGCCAGCGGGTATTTGTGACGCGACCCTATAAACAGAACTTACGGGTGGGTCATGTCTAAATTATACCAATACCCGTCCCGGACCGGCTTGCACCCGGCCCCTCCGTGCCAAAAGCAATCTGCCGGCGCACGAAAATCCGATGGGACCCGTTGGAATAAGGAGGCGGCCTGGGAAAGAGCCGTCTTTGGAACGCGCGCCCCTGCTCCCCGGCGGCCCGCCTGAGCGCGGCGAAACGAACAGGCGTTAGGGAACAGGCGTTAGGGAACAATAGACAGGGGGGCCCGCCGGACTTCGAACCGTTGGCCCGCCGCGTCCACCACCGTCAACTGGCAAACATACTCGCCCGGAGCCAGCGCAGCAAGTTTTACCCCTGTCTCCCAAGCAAACACGCCCTCGCGCCCGGCTGGGGCCGGGCGCAGCGGGGCGGACTGCCATACCGGCTTTTTGTCCCGGAAGAGTGCCACCCGCGCGGTGGCCCCAGGCGTGTAGGTTTCTCCGAACACGGTTAGGGTCTGCGGGCGGCGGAATACGTGGGTGACGCTCGGAGCGAGTTTCTTCCCGTCCTGGACAAGCGGGTTTAACTCTCCTTTTTTCTTTGGTTTGCTCGCGTTTCCCACCAGGCCGGCCAGGGTTTCCCGGCCCGTTCCCAATACCAGGCTGCTCACCGGGGCCGCTCCTCCCTGGTCCAGATCGGGAACAGTAAACTTGGCCTCAAACGTGCCGAGTTTTCCCTCCTGGTTTTCGCGTGCTAGGACCTTAATCGTGTATTTTCCAGGAGTTAGCTGGAATCCTGCGTCATAGAGCAGGCTCCGCTGCGCCAGTTTATCCGCTGCCCCTTCCGGCAGCTTCACCTTAATTCCGTCCCGGAGCGTCGCCACCGTCCGGCCTTTGGCGTCTTTCACGGTCCCGGCGAAGTCCAGATCCGTTTTTCCCGACTTCACGCCGATCTTGGAGCCAGGAATTTTCACGGCCAAAGGCACGAAGTAGCGCCCTTTATCTAGCCGGAAATAAAGAAGTTCCACCGCCAGCGGCAGTTCGGTGACCGGGTTTCCCAGGCCCATGGCTTCCGACAATTGCTTCTCTTTGTCCGAGGAGTCAAACTGATTCCAAACCTTGTCCGAATAGTACCCTGGCCGGTAGTCCAGCTTCACATCTTTGCGGCCGGCGAGCTCCACTTTGATCTTCCGGAAGCGTCCATCCTTGGCGGAATTGGTCGCATAATAGGCCAAAGTATAGTAACTTTCGACGTCTTTTTGCGCATTTTGGATGCCTAAAGTGAGGTTATTAGAGTCTAAAAGCGCCCTTCCGCCCGTGTCTTCAGCCAGCGTGAAGAGCGTTTCCTGCTGGTCGTTCACACGGTCGCGGGCGGCCCGCTGCTGCGATCCGCTGAAAATGGCAGTGCCTCGGGGGGCTCCTTGGGACGCTCCCCCGGCCGGGGCCATCGCGATCAATCCGCGGACGTCGATCGGGTACAGAGACACCCCGCCGCGCACAGCGGCGTTCACCGCCGCCTGCAACTGGCTCTGGTTATCCATCCCGTTCTTCGCAACGCCGCTTGAGAAGTAGACCACCGCCTTTTTTTCCGGAATCGAAGCCAATTCCTTCGAGATATCCTCTAGGGCGCCGAGTTTCTGGTCCGTATTGAAAATGGCAAACTCGGTCTCGTCGGTGACCAGAGACCCATCGTCCTCGGTGACGTTTTCCACTACATCAGCGGCGGCGGCGTCAAGTTCCACTCCGGAGGCGACGCCGAAGCTCTGCACGGTGCGGAGGAGCAGGTCGCGGTCGTCAGTAAACGCAGTGACCTTCCGGAGTTTGTTCGCGAAGGTATAGACGGCCACTAAGTCGCTGACGGTCATTTGTTTAGCCAGAAATTCGGCTGCGGCCTCCCTGGCCCGGATCAGGTCGAGTTGCGGCAGACTGGTGAAGTCGAAGAACAGGACTAACAGCCGCTTGTCGCGGTAGGAAGGACGAGGGGCGGTTGCTTCCTCAAGCGGACTGGGCGGCGGAGGGAGCGCCGCGGGTTTAGGAATCGGCGCCGGCGGCAGAACATCCCGGTTCAGATCCTGGTGCTCAAAGACGGATACCTGGACCGGTTTGCCGTCTTCAAAAACGTGGAAGTCGTTTTGTTTCAACCCGGAAACGGGCTTGCCGTCTTTCCCTTTGACCGTGACGTTCACGACGACCAACTGGGAACTGGCCTCAAATTTCAAATCCTGTGCCAGCAGGGAGACGGTGAGGAGGAGGGCGGAGAAGTAGCGCATGCTAGAACCGGAACCTCACAATCGCTTGGAGGGTCCGCATCGGGGCGGCCCCTTGCGCCAGCCCGTAATTGGAGGCGTTGACCACCGTGCCGAGCGTGGTGATAGAGACGCGATTCGTCAGATTGTTGGCCTCCAGTCGAAATTCCAGCCGCCGCCGGTTGTCCCCGACGCGAAATCCCCTGCCGATGGAGCCGTTTAACGAGAAGAGTGCCGGACCCGTGATGGTGTTCCGGCCCGCGTTGCCAAAGCGTCCGGACGGCGGCACGGTGAAGGCGGCGAGGTTGAAATAACCCGTGCCGTTGTAGAGGTCCTGCCCGGTGGTATCCGCACGGCCGCTGCCGATGGCGCCGGTGCCGCTGGCGTCCGTCCGGTTGCCCAGCACCCGAGCCGTCAACGGCATTCCGCTCCGGAAAGTAGTTGCTCCCATCAACGACCAGCCTCGGGCGAGAGCAGCCCATTTGCCGCCGCTCCGGTCGCGGACGGGCGACTGCAGAACGAAGCTTGTGGTCAGGGAGTGGGCAACATTAAAGCTGGAGAGTCCCCGTTCGGCGCGAAGGTCCGTGTCATCCTGGGCCACAGTCCCGCCTCCTCCGCCGAAGGAACTGGCATTGTCGATGGATTTGCCGAAGGTATAGAAAGCGTTGAATGAGACGTTTTTGGCAAAGCGACGGGTTAGTCGCACCTGCGCGGCGTGATAAATGGAATTGCCCTCGGCGCTTTCGAAGGTGAAGCCGACGGCGTTGCCGATCCGGCGCCGATCCTCGGCGCTCAACTGCGATCCAGGCGCGGCCCGGTTGGGCAAACGCTGCATGTCCAGACGCGTGCCTTTGGTGCCGATGATACCGGCATCGAGAACGTAGGCGCGTCCGAACTCCTTGACGACATTGACGTTCCAGGTTTGGGCGTAGCCCACGAGGTAGGAGCGGTCTACCGCGTATGTATTGGCAATTTCCTGCGATGGCATCACCGAGAAACCATTCTGAATGGTCAGAGGCCTTTCGGCGGTGGTGTTCACGGTTCCAGACTGAGCAAAAGGCGGCTGGGAGGCCAGGCGTTGCGCGAAACTCTGATAAATCTGCCCGTTGTAGTACCAGCCGTAGCCGGCCCGGACTGTAATCTTTTTCTTGTCCGATGCCTTCCAGGCGAGGCCGAGGCGAGGAGAGAAGTTGTTCTTGTCGGCGTTGATCAGCGCGTCCGGGAAAACGCCGCTGTAAGGCCCGGCCACGCCGGGCGTGACAACGCCAACGCCGGTGAAGTTGGACGCGATGTCGAGGTTGGCGATGCGGCCATAGCGCTCCGTCATCGGACCAAAGAATTCGTAGCGCATCCCCAGCGCGAGCGACAGATTGGGACGAATCTTCCAATCGTCCTGAACAAAGGAACTAGAGTTCCAGGAGCGGTAGTAGTTGGACGAGGAGCCGAAACGAATGGAAGACGACTGGGGAAGGCCGAGTAGAAAATCGGCAAAGTCGTAGCCGGAATTAGAGGTGGGAGTGCCCGAGGCATCCACCTGGGATGTCGCTATACCACTGAAAGTAAAGGTTCCGCGTGCGTTTTGTTCGGTGCGGAGGTTGATGCGGTAGCGAGTGAGATCCACGCCGGTAGAGATGTTATGCCGTCCACGGACGAAATTCCAGCCGCCTGAAACGTTCATTTGGAGATTGCGGTTGGACGAAGGGGCGCCGTCGCGCAGAGCGCCAAAGTTGGTGAAGTTCAGGTTGGGCGGCCCCCAGTTGATGGGGTCCTGCGAAGCGCCCTGGATGCCAAGTTGGGCCGCGACATTGGTCCGTCCCGCGAAATAGGGGGTCAGTTCCGAGATGTTCTGCGAAACCCGGGCGCGGATGTTCTGGATGATGGTGGGCGTGAGGTTCCGGGACCAGTTGATGTCCGACGACCAGCCGTGGCCGCCCGATTCATCCAGGAATCCGAAGAGCTGGGCCGTTTGCGCATCGCGTTTCTGCCAGTTGAAGGTTCCCGATACGCGGTCCCTCCGAGTCAGCGGCCGGCTGAGCCGGACGGAGAGGTTTTGCGAATTTTGCGGGACGCCGGTGACGAACTGGTAGTTCTGCACGCTGACGGGCAGGTTGGCGGTGGGGATGAGCGCCAGGAGACCGGCGGCGGCGGGGTCCTGCCGGTTGGCCGGGATGCGATTGCCGGGAAAGGGGCGTTGGGACAGCGGGTCAAATATGGTGATGGGCGTATTCGTAAACGACTGAGAAAAGTCGCCCGCGCGTTCCAGCGCCGTAGGAACGGTGGCAACGCCGTTAAAAGCCTGGCGTTCCTTCCGGAAGTCGTAATTGATATTAAAACTCGTCCCCTGGCCGAGTTTGGGCAACTGGCCGCCCACTTGGCCGGAGAAACGATAGGAAGACTGGTCGGGCTTGTCGTATTCCAAACCTGTCAACGAGAAGGGCCGGGCATTCCAACCGGCGTTGCGTGCCTGGAAGGAGAACATGCCGCGAATGGCATTGCGGTTATTCCGTCCTTGCCGGTTCCCGATGGTTGCGTTCTGTGCCCGGGCGCGCCGGATGCGCTCCATCATTTCCGGTGTCATGCCGGGGCGGCCGCCCGGGCCGCCGCCTCCGGGCCCTCCAAAACCACCGCGTCCGCCGGGGCCACCGCGGCCTCCGCCTCCAAATCCCCCTCCGCCGCCGGGTCCTCCGAACCCTCCCCGGCCTCCGCCTGCCTGGGAAGCTCCTCCGTCGCCAGAACTGAAAATGTTGCCGGATTGCCCGGTTGCGCCGCCCGGACCTATGCCATCCGGCCGGAATCCAGGGCCGAAGCCCTCGGGGGTCCCCTCCTGCAAAAGGCCGGGAAGTCCCTGCGCCGTGCTGCCGGCGATGAGAAAGGCGTCGCTGGCATTTCCCTGGGCGGGGTCGGCTCCGGGAGCGCTGAGGATGGGGGCGGCCGTGAGGGAATCGGGAATGGCGGCGTCGGGTGATTCTTGTTCGGCGGCAGCGCCGGGGCGGCCGGGACCCGCTTCGCCGCGGCCGCGGCCTCCTGGGCCCGGCGCGCGGAGCGTGAGTGTCCATTGGGTGGCCGGAGCGCCAGGGCCAGGGTGGAGTGTCTGATTGGCAGTGGCGAAGCCGAAGAGTTCCACCGTGAGTTTCCATTCCCCTTCGGCAAGTTCCAACTCGTAGGCTCCATCGTCACCGGTTGACGTGGTGACGGTTTGCTCTCCCCGCCGCGCGGTTACTGTCGCCCCCGGCAGAGGTCGATTCTGAGCGCGGACCACTCCCCGTTCCGGATAGCTGGCTGGCTGCGGCCATCCGGCGACGGAAAAGAGGAAGAGAAAAATGAGATGGAGTCTCGGCGTAAACAAGGTATTTCTACGAAAAGACTGCGAAGCCGAATCGGGAGGTTACGCGGCGACGTCTTTGTAAAGTCTATTTAGCGACAATGGCGCGGGAATACGCAGTTACCGCAAACGAAGAACGTGGCGGCTGAAGGCAGCCGTGGGATATCCGAGCCGGCGCAGGGGCGTCAACATCGGCGCGGCTGGTTTTTCCGCCCGCACACGGAGGTAGATGCGTTCTCCGGCGCATGGCCGGGAAACGGCGGAGAGTTCGTTTTCGGCGCCTTCCGCCTGCGGGCAGGCGT
Source organism: Bryobacteraceae bacterium (assembly GCA_035714175.1). Taxonomy (GTDB): domain Bacteria; phylum Acidobacteriota; class Terriglobia; order Bryobacterales; family Bryobacteraceae. The sequence goes on from DASTML010000226.1 coordinate 33,565, forward strand.
AGTGGCGGGATAGTTGCACCGTTAGATCCGGCGTGCCGGTACGGCGGCGAACATCTGTCTCCAGGGAATGGGCCAAAGTCTCCAGTTGGCTCCCGGCCGCCGACGCATAAGAGTCCGCTGAAGCAAAGATTGCCTGATGCAATCCGCGAGCAATCTCTTCCATTTCCGTCTGGCGCCAGAAATAGACGCTGAAATCGCCGATTCCGACAAAAAGGATAAGAGCGAAGGGGAGCGCCATGGCAAATTCGAGGAGGGCTGCGCCTCGGCGCCTGCTCATACCCCCGCCCTTGCCGCCGGTTCCGCGGCGATCGCCGCGCGTGCCCGGACTACGACTGGTTGGGTCCGGAAGAGACGGAGGAAAAATATATCAGCCTCCCGCTCTACAAGAATGCTGGCTCGTCCACCGGACTGGTCCAGGTATACGGCAACGGAATCCTGCCCATGCCGGTAGCCGTTCCAGGCGGCTGAAGCGCGGGCCGTTCCGGCGAGGAAGACGGAAGAGGCCGTGGGGTTCCGCTTCTGTTCAAGTTCCACGGAGGCCGCAGCCAGGTTCGCGGTGGTCTGCGCGTGGGAGCGTACCCAGAGAAGAGAGACGGCGTCGACGCTGAGACCCAACAGCGCCGCCCCAACAAGAGTGAGTAAAAGGGTAAGCAGCAGAGCGCTCCCTCGCTCCCGCCGCCGCCGCTGCGTCTTTTTCTGTTTCATCGATCCTTCGATAAGACGCCTCAGGAGTTCTATCGGTGGATTGAGCAGGAACTTTAGGCTCTGAAGTGGACCTGATCTCGACCTACGCTTCGCCCTGTACGGCTCACCCGGCCAGCGACAGACGGCGGACCGAGTGACCCGCGGCGTGACGGGTGGCGGCCCAGGCGGAAAGCATCTCTCCCCACACCGCATCCCAGGTGGATTCCACGGCCTGGCGGCGCGCGGCCAGGCCCATGCGGCGGGCCAGCGTCCGATTGTTGGCCAGTTCCAGAACGCTGCGCACGAAGGCTGCGTCCGTATCGGCCACAAATCCCGTCTCGCCGGAGCGCACGATGTACTTGGGGCCTCCGTCGGCGGTGACGATGGCCGGAACGCCCGACGACAAGGCCTCCAGCACCACGTTGCCGAAGGTATCGGTGTGCGAAGGGAATACGAACAGATCCATGCCTGCGTAGGCCTCGGCCAACGCCTCGCCGCGAAGGACGCCGGTGAACTCCGCGCGGCGCAGCGTATCCTGCAGCGCGGCCCGTTCCGCTCCATCGCCTACTATCAGGAACCGGTAGTCTTCGACGCCAGCCGCTGACAACGCCCGGTCCAGTTCGCGGAGAAAATAGATATTCTTTTCGACCGTCAGCCGTCCGACATAACCAATGACCAACGCGGCGTCGCTTCGGCGCCGGCGCGCCGGCGTATAGAGCGCCGTATCTACGCCGCGCCGCATGGGAAACCCCGGACCGCAACCCTGTTCGGAAAGTAGGTCCAACAGCTCCCGGTTCGGCGCCATCACGGTGTCCGCGGCCCGGTAGAAGCGGCCGAGCGCGCGGAGCGCCGCCGTTTCCGCCCAGTGTCCCAGCGCAGCTTGCGCGGAAGCTCCGAAGGCGGGCATCATTTTCTCCAGCCGGCGGCCCGCGTATTCATGCAGATTCGTGTGCCAGGAGGCGCAGAGGGGAACGCGCAGCTTGCGGGAGAGGACCAGCCCCAACGTTCCCGCGTCGCCGGGGCCCGTGATATGGATGACGGTGGGGGCGAAGGCGCGGAGCTTCTGTTCCACTTCCTGGCAGTGCCGGTAGAAAAAGAGGTCATAGCGGAAGTCGCGGTCTACAGCGAAGCTGCCGGGCCCGCGGCGGAGTTGGCAATGGGTGACGGCGCCCTCCACGGTAAACCGGGTTTCCGGCCCTCCGTGCACGAGAAAAAATGGGTGCGCCTTGCTCTCCGCCAAGCCGGCGAGCATGCGGCAGGTATGAGCCACGCCGTTGACTTCCAGAAACGAGTCGGCAAACAAGGCGATTCGCTGAGGCGATGCCGCCCCAGGCAGTGGTCCGGCCTGACGGTCCGTGCCCATGCGCATCCCTCGTTCGGCGTTACCGGAGGACGGCATCACAAAGCAGCTTCGTTCTGTCTTTCGGCGAACGCGAGCCGCAGCGCATTCCGGACGCTCTGGTGCTGAAAGACGCGCATAGCGCCGATGAAGTTTCGCACGATGCCGGGGCCGGACCCTTGCCAGAGCGTGGTGAGGTTGCAGACGTGGCCATTATCTTCCCGGAAGTAGATACGGTCCGACCAGAGAATGCGGCCGGGGTATTCGGGATAGTCGCGCAGCGCATCCCACATGGTTTCGGCGCAGCGGACATTAAACGGCTCGCGGTATTGGGGAAGAAAGAGCAGATCGCTTTGGCCCTCACGGATTTCCGAGACGAAATCGGGGAACGACCGGGCCCGGGTGAGGTTGATATTTGCGTTGGGTTCGCAGCCGTGGCGGTCCCCACCGGAAAGGAGGGGCATGCCGAGTTCGCGGGCCATCCGGGCCACCTTGCGGTTTTCGCGCCACGGGCGCAGGCCGTTCAGTTCGAGGCCGTGCAGGAACTCACGGAACTCTGCAATGAATTCAAGCGCCAACTGCGTCTGTGCGTCGGGCCCGATGCCGCCCTCGTCCCAGAGCGGATGATTGACGACGGTGAGGACGCCGGAGAGGGCGTGCAGGCCGGCGAGGATATCACCGAGAACCTCAGGGCGGGGGCGTGCCGTCCAAAGGGCGAAGAGGCGCATCCAGTCGGGAGCATCGGCGGCGGGCAGGTTGTGAACGCCGATGTGAAGGAAGGAGGGGCCGAAAGGAACCGTCCACTCGACGGAAATGGGGGCATCGATGCCGACGAGGCGGAGTTCGCGGCCGGCGTCGATGGAATCATGGTCGGTCAGCGAAACGAGCGGATCGAGGCCGAGGTCGCGGATTTGGCCGGCCTCCAGCCGGAAGGCGTCCGCGGCCGGGAGCGGCGGCGTCCACCAGGCGCGGTTGTAATCCAACTCCTGGCCGCGCTTTTGTAGATAGGTACGTTCGTGGCGGCGAATGATGCCGGCCACGACGGGAATACGGTAGGCATGGCGGGGGAGGAACGCCATGTTTTCGCGGGAGTGAAGGGTGTGCGAGTGCAGGCTGACGCCGGTGCGGAACGAGGCCGCGGCGCTTGGGTTGGTCCACAACTGGTGAAGATGGGTGGGCATCCACGCACAGGGTCTCGCCTGGAGGTAACAGGGACATGTGATCGCTTTGAATTTCCGGTTTCAGATCCGGTAAAACGCGGCGGCGGTAGCGCCCAGGAGCTGTTCGCGTAACGGAATCGGCATAGGGCCGAGAGATTGCGTGAAGGCCGCCAGGGTCTCCTTCCAGGTGGCTCCGGCGTAGGGCCAGGCGGAGGCGTACATCAGCCGTTCCGGGCCAGGCGCGCGCAGGGCGCGCCGGAGGCGCTCGGCCTGGTCCGGCGTGGCGGGAAGGCGGAAGCCGGTGAGTTTGCAGTAGATGTTGGGCGGGAGGCTTTCGCAATCTTCTGGAATACCGTCGAGCGCCACGGTGAGGCCGGGCGGCGTAGGAATCGGCCAGCAGGCGGCGGGAAGTTCGGCGGCCAGCCCGCGTTCGGCGATCTGCTCCAGCAGTCTAGCATCCGGCGTCGGCAGGTAGACGCTGACGATGAGGGGGTGCGCGGGAACGTCGGCGAGCGGTAGGAGATCGAGGCGCGGGACGACGCGGCGGATGTAGCCGTGTTCTCCGGCTAGGGCGAGAGCGTCGGCCAGGGAGCCGGCGTGGGGCATATAGACGGACCCGGCGAACTTGTTGCGGGCCAGGATTTTCCCATACCAGTCCGGCCCCTGGTGCGGCGGGGCGTAGGAGTGCTGCGCGTCAATACGAAACATTTGGAAAGAAAAGTCCCTCAGCCGACGTCTAATGCGATAGAGTCTCTGCCACCATTGTAGGAAGGATGTTTCGATCGATGCTTTTCCGGCTTTCGCTTGTTTTTGCTTTGCTCGCCGCCGCGGGTTGTTCCCGGCAACGCACGTCGGTGGCCGTGGACGCCGCGCTGCTGACGCAGGTGCCTTCGGATACGGTGGCGCTGGGGGCGATGCGGGTGAAAGCGTTGCGGAAAACCACAGCCTGGCAGAAGCTGCTGGCGCAGCCGGGCGTGAATGCGTATTTCGACCGGCTGGCGGCGGAGACCAGTTTCGACCCGCGAAAGGATCTTTGGGAAGTGTTGTGGTCGACCGACGGCAAAGACACGCTGGTGTATGCGCGCGGGGAATTCGCTCCGATGGGGCTGGAACCAAAAATTGAGCGCGAGGGGATCCAGCGCATGAATTACAAGGGCTCCATGCTGCTGGGCAATGAGGAGAACGCGGTCTGGTTCGTGAATTCGTCGACGGGGATTTATGGGCGAACGGAGCGGTTGCACCGGATGATTGACGAACGGGGAACGGCCAAGGTGGGACCCGCCGAGGCGTTGCGGGAAAAGATCAACGGGCTGCCGCCGGATTCGCACTTTTGGATGGTGGCGGAGTCGGCTGCGCTGGCGCGTTTGAGTCCGGCGGAGGGCAACGCGGCGCGGAATCTGGCGTCGAATCTGCCGAAACTGCTACATAGTGTCCGGATGGTCACTATGCACGCCAGCCTGACCGACGGTGTGGTGTTGGAAGCGGCGGCGGACTGCACGGACGAGGCGGGCGCGCGGCAAGTGCATGACTCCCTGCGTGGGCTGGTGGGACTGGCGCGTTTTGGGATGCCGCCCGAACAGCGGGCCGCATTCCTGCCCGTACTGGACGGCGTGGAAGTAACGCAGAAGCAGACCGTGGCGGTACTGAAAGCGCGAATGACGACCAGCCAGTTAGAAGCGGTGCAAGCGGCGTGGCCCGCGCGGGCGAAAGAAAAGCCGGGGGAGTGACGGCGCTTACTTTTTAGGAAGCGGTATGGCGTCGCCGAGGTTGATGGACCCTCCGCCCTCGGAAACATAGTTCCGGTTCCAGTTCGGAATTTCCACCACGACGTCTCCCTTTACCACTGCCTGGCAACCCAGGCGGGAATGGAGCGTCAGCCCGGGCGCGGTTTCGACGCGGTCGGCTTCGTCGTCCTCGATTTCCGTGAGATTGGCGTCTCCCGATTTCACGATGACGTGGCACGTTGTG
>DASTML010000227.1:0-12505 GCA_035714175.1 Bryobacteraceae bacterium
GAATCGGCAGCTCAAAGATTGATAGAGAAGCCATCCATTCAGCAAAAGATTTACCGAATGAACGGGTGTCCGGACGGTAAGCGGGGACAGTGTGGCCTGCCAGGCCTCCCGTGTAGACGACTCCGCCCTGAAGGCGGCATGCGCGGATCCGTAGTATTCCAGCAGCCGGGCGCATTCTTCACGATCGGCCCCCTGCCCCAACAGGAAAAGGAAAACGCCCGTTTCCCCAGGACCAATCGATTGCGCAGAAGTCAATGCGGCGCAGGGGTCCAACCCCGGGCCGATGCGCCGGTCAAGTTCCGCAAGCCGTACGCCCGCCGGATCGCCATAGTGCCGGTTTCTTCCCAGAAAAGAGGCGCGGTCGCAGGTATAGGAGTCCGGCTGTGGACTCATGCCTGCAAAGGCCACGCGCGTGCCGTAATGTGCGCTCCAGGGTCCCTGGGCCAGCACAGCGCCGGAGGCCTCATGCAGCCACGTTCGCACGTGCAGCTGCGAATCCTCCCGGTTCGCGCCCAATACCCATTCCGCATAGCCGAAGAGCCGGATTGTCCGTGCCCGACCGCTGCTGTTACGCACGCGCAGCAGGCAGATTTTCACGGAATCGAACGCCATTCCTTGCTGTTTGCGCCAGGCGGGAACAAAGACGCTCAGTTCCTGCTCCCATCCAAGATGGTTGTGCTCAAAAACCGTGTAGCCCATGCCATGTCGCGCACGGTAGGGAGCGGTGTCACGGCATGGTTGTGCCGTGGGGGACCAAACGGCGCCGGACTCTTCGTCCCGCAAATAGAGCGCCTCCGAAGGAGCATCGCTCACGGGATCGTTGCGCCACGGTGTAATCCGGTTGCTTTGGCTATTGCCGTACCAGGTATGCCCCAGTCCCGATTCGCTGACAATGGTTCCAAACTGCGGACCCGCGATGACGTTCACCCACGGGCGCGGCGTCGTCTTTGTGCCGTCCAAATAGATGCAGTACTCCCGTTCCGTCCGCGAGAATCCACCAATTCCATTGAAATAGTCGAGTTCCAGGAACGGAAGGTCCCCAGGCGGAAACTCGCCCGCCGGCATAGGCCGCCGGTCAGGGACTGGGGCGGCGACGGTGCCAGGCAATGCGGAAAGTTGTCGTGCCAACCTTCCCCTCGCTCCGTTCAAAACCACATGCGAAGCGGCCAGCAGTAAATGGCGTTGTGGCTCGGACAGCGTATGCCAGTCGCGCAAAAATACGCCGCCAGGGGTGTCGAGACCCGTGTGCAACGAGTGCGCCTGGGCGGCCTGCAACAGCAGTTGACGCACAGGCTGATCATAAGCCGCCCCCTCCTGATTTAGCAGTACGAGGTCCGCGCGGAAACCCTGCATTCGCCAGTAGGTGTGCGCCGCCAGCGTCTCTCGCACCAGCGGCAATGCGGTTTCGTCCGCAACGGCTACACAAAGAATCGGTAGGTCACCGGAGATGCCCATGCTCCAAAGGCCTTGTTGATTCAGTTCATTCCTACTCAGCCGTTCACCGGATGGCCGGAACCGCGCATTGGGATAGAGCATGTAGGAGAGCAGTTCCTGAAACCGGTGGACGGACTGCGGAGTTACGCCCAGATAGCGCAGTTCCAGTTGCGACCTTGTCCACGCCGCTTCAAATGCGTGTTCTGCCAGATTATTTGCCATATTGGGTCACCAGAGCGAGCAGTTCCTCCCGCGTTGCCGCCGCCATTGTCAGGTAGTGCACCACCGTCCGCTCGCGAGCGCCGATCGCAAAACGAACCCGTATCGAAAACGCCGGGTCCAATACCGTCCCCGTAATTCCATGCAAAGGCCGGTGGAGAGCTTCCGGATCGTCCACACCCCGGTTGCGGCCTAGAAACGTTTCCCGGCTGGATTCGAACTCCACGCGGAGGAGCGGCGCATCAACCAACACCATATGCGCCGTATAGATGCCCGCGTCCTCCGGACTGCGTTTGCGCCGATACGCCAGCAACGCCTGGTGTTCCGCCAGCCACTCCGTTTGTACGAACAATTTGCTGAACGCCGGATGCCCCCGGTCCGCCGCATGCGGGGCCATGCTCAACTCCAGGAAACTCGTCACGTCCAGCACACGGGCGCGCCCGCCCCGGTTGGCGAACGTAAAGCGACGGATTTCCACGTCATCATCCGGAGCCACGCAGATCTCATACGCCTGATCAATGCCGAACACATCCCGCTCGAATCGCACGCGGCTGGCTGAAAACGTGACCGAATACCGCCCGCCCGGCGAACCCAAAGGCTGCGGCGCCGGAGACCATGTATTCCCCGACCGTATGTCCCGCAGGTAAAAATACGCGCCGTATCCATCCAGCGTGGTATCGGCCTGCCAGCGGCCGATATCGAAGTTCCGCCACCGGCTGAACCCCGATCCCCCATTGGTCACAGCCAAGGCATATTCACCATTACCCAGCAACTGCACCGCGGGTACGGCCCCCATCTCTCTCGGGTTCCGGTCCATGGTTTCGCCGGCTACCACCGGCGCGGGCTTCACCCGGTCTTTCCGCACGCGTCGCAGCAGAGACCGGGCCGCCGGTACCCGCTCGAACAGCAGGAACTCGACGGAACGAACGGCCAGGAGAGCGTGGAAGCGCCGCTGCAAAATGCCTCCACAGACCGTGTTGGCAATCGCGCCCATCCCCATACCCTGGTGATGCGCCATATAGGAATGGATGATCACGCCATCTTGCAGGTCCGGTCCCGCCGGCCGCGTGTAGTCGATCGATTCATAGAATCCCATTGGCCCATAGAGGTTCAAGGCACGCAGAGTCCGCAGATTCTCCAGCGAAGCTGCCGTTTGCATCTGTAGCGCCAACAGGGTGGAGTATGGCGAGACCACCCAGTCTTTTTCCAGTCCCGGCTTCAGCCCCAGTTCCGGAACGCCGAACGCGCGGTATTGGTAGATCTGGTTGGCGTCCAAAGCGCTGTAGGCCGCCTCCGAAATGCCCCACGGCCGCTTCGCAGCGGAACCGTACTCCCGCTGGGTGGAGATGGCCAAATGCGCCGCCTCGGCCAGAAACGAGTTTTCAAAGGGATTCATGAACAATACCGGCATCAGGTATTCAAACATCGTGCCGCTCCACGACAACAGCACCTGCCCATTGCCCGTGCTTACATAGGGGCGGCCGAGCGCGTGCCAGTGTTCCACGGGAACATCGCCCTTTGCGATTGCGGCGAAACTTGCCAGCCGGCACTCGCTCGCCAGCAGATCGTAGTGGCTGCGGAACACCACCGGATGCCCTAATTCATACCCGATGCCGAACAACTTTCTCTGTTTGTCATAGAGAAAGGACATGTCAATCGAGTTGGCCATGGCATCGACTTCCTCCGCAAGACTCGAAAGCTCCGCCAGCGTCTCTCGCGCTCGTTCCTGCGCCGCCTGATACTCCGCCGTCAACTGTTCCAACCACGCCGATTGTTTCGTCCCCGCCGTGGCTCCCGCCAAAGCGAACACGGCATTCAATTCCTTGTGCGTGCCGTTGGCCATCGTTTCCAGGGAGGGAACCGTCTGCACGGCGCGGGACCGGGCCGCTACCAGGTCTGGATGAATCGAATACAGCAGCACGTCCGGCGCAAGCGCCAGCGTATCCATCCAGCCCAGGTAACGCTCCATGTGGGCGAGCCATGCGCTGCATTGCTCTTCCATCTTTTCTACCCAATAGGCGGCTTCACTCTCGCCGGAGGCAAACCAGCCTAGAGACTTGCGAAGATTCTGGAGCGGATGCCGTGCTTGCCGCAGCCGGTCGATGACGGCAAATCCGCTCACGCCGGATTCCAGCATGCGGCGTAGATTTCCTCGCGGCAAGGCAATCGCCGCGTCTTTCCCCATCACTTCTTCCAACGTACCCAGCGTGGCCGCCAAACCGCTCAAACAGCTTTGCCCGGCAAGCGGCGTCTTTGTCCACTCCCGCAGCCCCTGGCCCAGCACCCATAGGCAGACCAACAGATTGCCGCTGTCTACAGTCGATACGTATTTTGGTTCCAGCGGCTGGTGATCCGTCAGGCTGTACCAGTTCAACCAGTGCCCTTCGTACCGCTCCATGCGCTGCATGGTTGCCACGGAGAGACGGCACCGCCGCGCCAGTTCTCCGGGGGTCAGGAATCCCATGTCCGCCGCGGCAAGCGCGGAGGTAAACCACAGCCCGATGTTCGTTGGGGATGTGCGCTGCGCCACCTCTACGCGCAGTGCAAGTTGCGTATTGTCCGGCGGCAGCCATCCCGTCTCTGGCGTTACCAGATCATCGAACGTGCGCCAGATTCGCCTCGCCACCACCTTGAGATAGTCCCGGTCGTCGTCGCCCAGCGGTTGGGGATAAGCGCGTGGTACCGGCCGTCCCAACCAGGCGATCACCAGTGGCGACGCGCCCCATAGCGAAAGGAATAGCAGCGCGGGTCCCAGCCGGCCTACCGCCAACAGCACCACGCCCAGCGCGGCCGACGCCAGAGCAATCGTGACGCACTGCCGCATGGTCGTCGACAAATGCAACCGCGATGTCGTCTCAGCCGCCTCCGCCGTTTGCCACTCCAGCAACTGTTTCTTGGAAATGAATCGTCGGTAGAAATAACGCGCAATCGCGTCCACGCTCACCCACGCCTGATGCGCGAGCAGGGAGAGGTAAACCACGGCTCGCTGCGCCTCTTCCGCCAGCCCGATGGTGCCGTGCGTTTGCTTGCTCATGTTCCGCGCCAGGCGGTCAATCACGGGAGCCAGCGCGGGAATCGCCACCGTGAGTGCAATCAGAGCGGTCGAAATGCCGCCCGCGGGCGAAAGCAGCCAGGCGACGAACAGCATCGCCAGAGATACCGGAGCCACCAGGCTGCGGCGTAGGTTATCCAGAATCTGCCACCGGTTCACTAGCCGCAATACGTTCCGTTCGCGGCGTCCATGCCCATCCGGTACGCGGCTTCGTATCCACGGGCTGATCTGCCAATCGCCGCGCGTCCATCGGTGCTGCCGCCGCGCATAGGACGGATAGTCCGTCGGCAGGTTCTCAAACAATTCCACCTGGCTCGCCGCCGCCACGCCCACATGCGCCCCTTCGATCAGGTCATGGCTCAGAATCGTATTATCTGGAAACCTGCCGGCCAGAATCGTGTGCATCGCGCGGACGTCATAGATGGCTTTCCCATGAAAAATGGATTCCCGGAATAGATCCTGGTACAGATCGGACACCGCCTGGCAATACGGATCGGTACCGCGCGCGTCGGCAAAGATTTTGGTAAATCGCGTCACGCTTGCACCGGGCAGGCCAATGCTCACGCGGGGTTGAATGATCGTATATCCGGATAGCCGCTCTCTCCCATCCTCGCTGAGTTGCACGCGATTGAGAGGATGCGCAATCGTTTCGATCAGCTTCCGGGCCGATCCCGCCGGCAGTTGCGTATCGGCATCCAGCACAATGACAAACGCCACGCGCCGGTCAAACGGAGGGTAGGACTGAATGGCCGCCTCCTCGCCGCAAAGTACGGAATTCAGGTCTTCCACCTTGCCGCGTTTCCGCTCCCGGCCAATCCAGGCGCACTCTCCCTCGGACCACTCCCGTTCCCGGTAAAACAACGAGAAAGAGGCGCCCGGATAGCGCAATCGCAGCGCGTCAATTCCTTTCCGCGCACGCTCCAGCAGAGCGGCATCCTCGGGCATCGTTTGCTCCGCCGCGTCGATAAAATCGGCCAATAGGGCAAAGCAAAGCTGCGGATCCCGGTTGCCCAAGTAGCGCGTTTCCAGTTTTTCCAACTCACGGTCCACCGTCTCCGCGTTGTTGAACATCATCGGAACAGCCACCATTGCCGGGTAAGCATCCGGTATGCCGTCTTCGAATCGCAACTTGGGCAAAGGAGCGGGCGGCATCGTCGATACCAGCAGAGCGTTCACAACCTGAATGGCAAACTCGCTCAGCGGGAATAGCGCAAGCACCGCCAGCAGCCAAACCAACTCCGGAACATGATCGCCCGGGCCATGCGCCGCCTGCAGGAAAAGGACGGTCAACACCCCCGTCAACGCTACGATGGCGCCAAGGTATGTGAATAGAGGATGCCGGTAAATCCATCTCGTCAGGCGCAGCCCTGCCGGAATGCGCGCGCCCGCTACGCTTTCCATCCCCGGCAAGCCAGGGCCCAGCAGATGGTACTCTACATGCCGCTCCAACTCTGTGGTCTGCGCCGCCGCCCGTGCCACGGTTAATTCAGCTACGCGCTCTTCCGTCTCCTGGCTCTGGCGAGCCAACCGCTCTACCGCGCTCCGGCATCGGTTCCGCGTTTCGGCATCCGCTTTCCTGTAGCTATCGGCGGGATCTTTCCGTAACAGGCGTTCCACACGCGAGACTGCCTCGAAAATCTCCGCGTAGTCGATCTGCGCCATCCGCCGGAGACTGCCCACGGCATTTGCAATCAGAATGCGGTCCGCTGTTTCTGACTGATGCTCATGGCGCACAACATCGCTCAACGACACGGAAAGCAGCCGCGACACCTCGCTCTGGAACCTCGCCAGCGCCGTGTCTTCCTCGTGTAGCTGCTCGGCAAGCACGTTGAGGAACGTCTCGCTGCGCGCCAGCGGTTCTTGCGCCAACCCGGCGAACATCTCATCCAGCGCCGCTGGCCCTATGCGAGCCGCCGTCAGAATCCGATTCGTCCAAAAGTAGGCGTGCTCTCTTGTATCCTGCACGTAGGCCGCGCGCAGCGCCACCTGGGAGGCGCCGTCCACTATGGCGAGCCGCAGCGCGAGCGGGAACAGCCATAGCTCCGCCAGATTGAGCGAGTGTACTTCCTGGTAAGCCTGCAGGCTTGCCGTCACGGCGTCCGCATCCACAGCGTAATTTGTAAACGCCACTAGCGCCTGAGCCAGGGAATAGATACGCGGCTTTCCCTGCTCGGAACGCAACCCTGGTAAATTTGGCCCATACCGCTTCGGCAGATGGGACTTTACTTCTGCTGTATTGACTTCAAACAGATAGTTGTTGTCCAACAGCCATTCGCCCGTGGTCGTAACCGCGTGGCCAAGCAGCGTTGCATTTTTTAGCGCCTCATAAGCGCTATTTAACTGAGAGTCTGCCAATTCCAGAAGGATATTCAGGTATCGCTTCGGTACGTCGCACAGTTCACTATGCCCTTGGGCGAGCCGCCGGAAGCGTTCTTGAATCGTGCCTGTCGCACCCGCCTGGTAGCGCGCCTCCTCCGGCCGCTCCTCCGGCGGAGCTTCATTCAGAATGAATACCGAGTGGCTCTCATTCACCCGCAATTCCGCGAGCATGTTGGTGTCCCGGGGCAAACTCACCCGCCCGGCCACTACATACTCATTGGGAACCAGGGTCTTTAGATACCTCGCCAGCCCCGGAGGCAAAGGGGCATCACCGCGGGTTGTCCCGTTTGCCAGCCAGGCGTTGCCGCGCAAATGTCGGCGCAAGGCGTCAAAGGTCCGTACTGCATCGTTCTTATTTTCGCCATAGAAACTGAGAATGAGCCGCTGATCGTTCCGCGTCATGTGGGCTCACGCTGTGCCTAGGAAGAGTGCCGCGATAGAGTTCTTACCACCAGTGAGAGTGTAAACAGCAGGCCGAAAAGGGCGCAAAACCCATAACCGACACTCGCCGTTTGTACCTCTTGGCTCTGACACAATGAAATTCCGAACAGGGACAGCGCTGCAAAGATGATGATCCAGCCAAGCATGGGTTGACTCTCCTTAGGATTGCCGTAGACAGTCTTTGCCTACATGGTTAAGAAGTTGCAATCTTCTTGCCAAAGTCGCGGCCCAAAATCGGCTGTTTAAAATCAGGTGTTTACCTCAGAGGGATGGCGGCGCCGCCGTTTACCCGGGGAACGTTCCTTGGCATTTTTGCCGGGTAGACAGCGAAACAGATTTAACCAAAGTAACCGGATTTGCGCTTCGGTGATCGAATTGCATCCAACTTCGCGATGCACAAAAGCGTCGTTGAACAGCAAAAGAACGCTTGGGGCGAGCGGTTTGACGCCCTTCGGGACTTGCCGGTGCTTGGGACGTACCTCTGGAATGCGGCCCCCACGGCCGTCGCAGGCACAATTCTTCTGCGCATTGTCGGCGGTCTTTCTCCGCTCGCCATGCTCTATGTCGCCAAGCAGATCATCGATCTGCTTGCCAACGCTTCCACCGGAACGGCTGTACCGCTTCGCGATGCGATGACCTGGGTTGCCATTGAATTTGCGCTCGCAGTCATCTCACAGATCATCGGCCGCACTGTGGATTACCTCGACTCCATCATTGCGGACCGGTTCAGCCAGTCTCTCGGCCTGGCCATCATGCGTCACGCCTGCTCTCTCGACCTCGGCAGCTTCGAAGACCCCGCCTTTCAAGATCGGCTCGATCGCGCCCGTGCCCAGACCACGGACCGCGTCTCCATGCTCACTTCCGCCGGCTGGCTGCTCCAACGCATCGTCATGCTGCTTTCCCTCGTCGGCGGCATTGTCTACTATTCCCCGTGGCTGCTGACTGTCCTTGTCATCACCGTTCTCCCCGCCTTCCTTGTGGAAAGCCACTTCGCCTTTCTTGGCTACCGGTTGTCCCATGAGCTCACCGCTTCCCGCCGGTTGCTGGATTATTTCCTCAATATGGGGAGCAGCCGCGAAGCGGCCAAGGAAGTGAAGCTGTTCGGACTCGGCGGCCACTTGGCAAATCGTTTCTGTACCGTGTCTGACGAGGTCGTTCTCAAGAATCGCCTCCTTGCCGGCCGGCGGTTGCGCTGGGGAGCCGGCATGGCCATCTTTGCCACCTCCGGATACTACGCCAGCTATGCCTACCTCGCCTCGCTCGCGCTTTCCCGCAGCATCTCCCTGGGAACTTTTTCCTTCCTCGCCGGCGCTATCGCGGGAGCCAACGGACATCTCCAAACGATTTTCTCTCTCTTCTCCGGTATCGCGGACCAAGCCCTGTTCCTGCGGGATCTGGTGCAATTCTTTAGGGAACAGCCGAAGCTTCCCCAAGCCAAGCCGGGCTTGATCGCGCCACGCCCCATTCGCCGCGGCCTGGAATTCGAAAATGTTTCGTTTTCCTATCCAGGAACCCAACGTTTAGTGCTCAACGGCATGTCCATGCGTTGGGAACAGGGCAGCCGTATTGCCCTTGTCGGGGAAAATGGCGAAGGGAAGACGACCGTCGTCAAACTGATCACCCGTCTGTATGACCCCACCGATGGGCGCATTTTTCTGGATGGCGTTGATCTGCGCGAATACAACATGGCCGATCTCCGGAATGAAATCGGTGTCGTCTTTCAGGATTTCCTCCGCCTGGACCTTCCCGTTCGGGAAAATATCGCAGTCGGCAACATCGCCAAACTCGGCAAGGACGAAGCCTTGTGGGAGGCCGCCCACAAAGGCAACGCCTCGCAACTCATCGAAGGTCTGCCCAACCGGTTGGATCAGATGCTGGGCAAGCGATTCGAAGGCGGCGTGGACCTCTCCGGCGGCGAATGGCAAAGAATGGCGCTCGCCCGCGCCTATCTCCGCGATGCGCAACTGCTAATCCTGGATGAGCCGACTGCCGCGCTCGACCCGGCCGCCGAATACGAAGTATTTCAAAAATTTTCCGACCTCTCCCGCGATCGTATGGCCCTCTTCATTTCCCACCGCTACTCCACTGTTCGCATGGCCGACCGTATCCTGCTCATGTCCGGCGGCCGCGTGGTGGAGGACGGAGGACACGAAGAACTGATGGCCGCCGGCGGTGGTTACTCGCGCCTCTTTGAAATCCAGGCCGCGGGGTATCGATAGCTATAGGTCACATGCGCACAGCCAGACGACGGAGAAAAAACTGAACGAACTTCGCGAGATGGCGCCAAACTGGCGTCATTGTTTCCCAAAGCAATACAACGCCGCGCCGGTTCTTAAGTAGATCCGGCCCGCCGATAGAGCGGGCGTGGCAAACATTTCCTCGTGCAGATCATTCACCCGCTCCACGTCCCAGTCCCGTCCTGGCCGTACAACCGCTGCCTTCCCCTCCTCGCTGACAAAATACAGCCGCCCTCCGCCTAGCACTGGTGACGCGGAATACCCTCCCAGTGCCCCTTGTATGCGGCCCGTCTTTGTCACTGTGCCCGTCTTCGCGTCAATGGCCGTCAGAATCCCTCCATTTTTCACCGAGTAAAGAATCCCTTCGTATAGCAGCGGGGAAGGGATCACGCTTTCAAAACCCCTCTCGAAACGCCACAGCAAAACCGGGTTCACCGTGAGATTCGCCGCGGTGAGGTCCAGCGCGACCAACCCTGTCGGCCCTTTCACATGGTCGTTCCATAGCTTCCATTTTTCTTCATTGACGACACCGTCCCTGTTTCCCATATAGTTGCCGGCCGCTCGTAGTACGTTTACGCCTCCATATTCATCCGGCGTAATCACCCCGTCTTTGTTCTTATCGCTGCGTTCCAGCAACCGGGAAAACGGCATGCTCGTCTGGAAGCCATAGCCGAAGGCGTACAGAGTATGGCCGTCTATAACGGGGCCCGCCACCATGGATGGGCTCGCCTGGGGAAAGGTGAACGTGCGCTTTCCATCCGCGGCCCGGTGGCCGCCGATCTGGTTGGCGCCGACAGTAATAATTTGCATCTCCTTCCCCGGCCCTTCATGGAGAATCGGTGTCCCCCAACTCTCGGACTCCTCCCGGGCCGTCTTCCAGCGCAGTTTCCCGTTCGCTGCCGAATAGGCGGCAATATAGGAACCTTCCAGCTGATCGATCTGCAGAATCAGTAGTTTACCTGCCAGAATAGGAGCCGCCCCCAGCCCCTGGCTATTCGTAAACGGCCCTAGTGGAACGCGCCAACGCCGTTTCCCTGCCGCGCTATACGACAACAGCCCATAGTCTGGAAAGAAAACATAGACGTTGTCTCCATCAGTAACCGGGCTGATCGCTGCCGGGTGGTTGAGTTGATTAACGCTCCCCTTGTGCGAAACCGGCTCGGCGCGCTCCCATAGCAATTTCCCTGTGAATCGGTCAAAACATTGGGTATAAAGCGTTTGATTTTCGAACCCGGTAAGGAATACATGTTTATCGCTCAAAATAGGCGAAGATTTACCGGAACGAACCGGCGTCCGCCATAACAGGTTTTGTCCGTTGCCGAACGCAACCGGATAATCTGTCGCCTCTGAAACCCCTTGTCCATTGGGCCCGCGAAACCGGGACCATTCCTCCGGCCGTCCCACCGCGGCCAGCAACAACAGGGAAATGGGCAATCGAAGCACCAACGTCGCGCGCATGATTGCGAGTCTACCCGAACCGTCGCCCTGGCTAATCTGGAGTATGTGATTCGCACGATTGCCGTACATGGATACCGGTCTCTCCGGGAACTATTCCTTCCTCTGGACCAACTCACTGTCATCACCGGAGCAAACGGAAGCGGCAAATCGAGTGTCTACCGCTCACTGCGTCTATTGGCGGATACTGCACAAAATGCCGTAGTCGCATCGCTGGCACGGGAAGGCGGGTTGCCCTCCACTATGTGGGCTGGACCGGAAACGATCGCAAAAAGCGTGCGGCGCGGAGAACACGCGGTGGAAGGTGTAGCAAGAAAAAACACGATAAGCCTAAAGCTTGGTTTTGGAAGTGACGGGTATGGCTACAGTATGGACTTGGGCTATCCGACGTATCCCCCACCCGTCCCTACAATGTTCGAATTAGACCCTCATATAAAGAGAGAGAGCCTCTGGCATGGTCCGGTCTATCGAAAAGCCTCTGCCTTGGTGGATCGTAGGAACAACTTCGTCTGGCTCTCCACCACCCGGGATGAGGAACCCGTCATGTTGACGCGGCATCTGGCGGATGCCGACAGTATGCTCGCTACCGTGGCGGACCCGCAGCGGGCGCCGGAGATGCTGCAAGTCCGCGAGGCAGTTCGCGGATGGCGTTTCTATGACAATTTCCGGACAGATAGCGAAGCTCCGGCAAGAGCGGCCCAGATTGGGACGTTTTCCCCTGTTCTACACCACGACGGGAACAATCTTGCCTCTGTCCTGCAAACCATCCTCGAGATCCGGGAGGACAACGCGCTCGCCGCTACACTGGAAGACGCCTTCCCTGGTAGTAACTTACATATTGAAAACCGCCATGGGCGCTTTGAGCTACAACTGCGCCAGCATGGGTTGTTGCGGCCGCTCTCTGCCGCGGAACTCTCCGACGGCACACTGCGTTTCTTGCTATGGGGAGCGGCGCTGCTCACGCCTCGCCCTCCGGAGTTGCTGGTTCTGAACGAACCGGAAACCAGTCTGCATCCGGATCTGCTTCCTGCTTTGGCCAGGCTCATTCTGGCGGCGGCAAAACAAACGCAAATCATTGTCATTTCACATGCGCAAACTTTAGTGGCGGAGTTGCTGGGCGCACCGAGAAGCCGGCGGCTGCATCTCCATAAAGACTTTGGCGAAACTACCCTGGAAGGGGCTACTCTGTTCAATACCCCCAAATGGCTCTGGCCATCCCGATAGCCCAATACGCCTTTAATCGTAATTGCCGTCCAACATCCACTGCTTTCGCAAACGATCCAGCAAG
>DASTML010000228.1:0-15418 GCA_035714175.1 Bryobacteraceae bacterium
CGGCAACAAAGAGTTCCGATGCGGCTACGATCAGCGCACCTGGTTCGAACAGAGCCGTATTCGTGTAAGCCCCAGTGCGTTTCAGCCCGCCGATCTCGTAGAGATTATCGCGGACCGCCGTTTAACCGGCGATGCCCCCTGCTACGCCCGCACCGTGCGTCTGGCCGATCTCGCGCCCAAGGAAACGCGCCGCATGCGCATTACCTACCGCCCCGTCACGGAAAATATAATTCCACGCGGAGAATTCCAGTGGGCGGGCACCGTCAGCGAATTAACCAACGAAAAATTGGTACTTCGCACGCGCCGGGAAGGACACAAAACGTTGCAACTCCGCACCGATACGCGCTTTCTGGAAGACGGCGTTGTCTCCGAACGAGCGCGTTTACAGCCGAATACGCAGATTTCCATTCGCGCCGGGCGCAGTCTGTCCGGCGACTTGGAGGTCTATCAGATAATCTGGGGTTCGGTCACTCCCCGTTGAACGGGAATGTAAACAATCCTTGTCCGGCGTACCCCACGCGAACTACCTCTACGTCGCTGGTATACTGAAAGTTTGTGTAATGACGAACCTCCACATGAAGCAACTGGTGTTGTGGCTCGCCTGTCTGGGCATCTCTCCTGCAGCTGAGTTCTATTCCGGGCAAGCCGCCCGCTTGTTGATTGGCCAGAAGACGTTTACGGCTTCCGATCCAATTCCAGGGGTGACAACGTTGGGCGGCGTCGGCGGGTTGGCAATCGCCAACAACATGCTCTTCGTGTCCGATTCCAACCGCGTATCGTCGTCGCCGCTGAATCATCGCGTGTTGATCTACCGGAATCTGGATCAAATTACGCTGCCGGTGAATGCGCCCATTCCGCAGAACTCATCGCGTTGCCCAGCCTGCCGCGGCATTCCGGACAACGTTATCGGCCAGACCGACTTCGTGAAGAACGAACTGCCGGACACGCCCTCTGCCGCCAGCCTGCGCAATCCCACCGGCGTGGCGACGGATGGCACTCGCGTCGCCGTTGCCGACACGAACAACAACCGCGTTCTCATTTGGAACTCCGTCCCTACCAGCAACCGGCAGGCCGCCGATATCGTTCTTGGCCAACCGGATTTCACGACCGTTGCCGCCCAGCGCGGCGCCCCGGGCCAGCGCATGCGCGGTCCGCAGGGCGTCTGGATTCAAGGCAACCAGCTTTTTGTCGCCGACACCAACCATAACCGGGTGTTGATCTGGAATTCGTTCCCCACCAGCAATTACCAAGCAGCCGATGTCGTTATCGGACAGCCTGATTTCAATAGCGATGCCGAACTCGATCCCTCTCGCATCTCGCTGGAAGCCAAAGACAACAATCTCGTCAATCCTGTGTCCGTCACCTCCGACGGCCAACGCCTGATCGTCTCCGATCTTGGCCAGAACCGGGTTCTGGTTTGGAATTCGATTCCCACGTCGAACGGGAAAGCCGCCGATCTCGTGTTGGGGCAGAAGGACTTCGCCGGCAACCTTTCCAACAATAGCTCCAAACTTTGCCCCTCCAGTGGAATCGGAGACGACGGAACCCCCGTTTACCCGTTTGCTTGCATGGCGACCATGGATTTCCCGCGCTACGCCCTCAGCGACGGTACGCGTCTTTTCATTGCCGACGGCGGCAACGATCGAGTCCTGGTCTACAACACGTTTCCCACCGAAAACGGCCAGGCTGCCGATGTAGTTCTCGGCCAATTGAACGGCAACAGCAATCGTACCTCCGATTCCGCCTACCCTCTTTTCCTCGCTGGCGCCGACCTGCTGCGCACGCCGGTGTCTTTGGCATGGGACGGAACCAACCTATTCGTCAGCGATACATTTAACCGCCGTATCGTTGTGTTCTCTCGCCACGACCAGCCCCTGCCGTACACGGCCGTCCGCAATCTGGCCAGCCGCGACGTGTTTGCTACCGCGTCCATTATCTTTGACGGCACGATCAAAGAAGGCGATGAGGTCACCCTCACCATCTCCGGCAAGGATTACAAGTACAAATTCATCCGTGACGATACCTTTGCCAACATCCTGCTCCAGTTCGCCCAGCAGATCAATGCCGATTCAGCGTCTACTGTCACCGCTAGCGTAATCCCGGACCTTAAGGCGTTGCTCCTCACGGCCCGTCAAGGTGGTGAAGACGGCAATTCGATTGATTTCACCACGGCAAAATCGCCGGACACTTCCACCATCGCCCTCACGACCAGCGGAGCCACTCTCGCCGGCGGCCAGAATGCGGCGCTGCTTGCCGCGGGCACTCTGGTCACTATCTATGGCGAGAACCTGGCGGAAAGTACGGTTTCGGTTCCCGAAGACACCAAGATTCTCCCCCGTACCCTCGGCGGCGTCCACGTCTACTTCGACGGCATTGAGTCGCCCATTTCCATGGTTTCTCCCACGCAGATCAACGCGCAGATTCCCTGGGAAGTGGCGGATGCAACCAGCGCCAACGCCTACGTTCGTACCGAGCACTCCAACGGGCCGGCCACCACCAGCTCGCCTGTCTCGGTGACCGTGATTAAGCAGAACCCTGGCATCTTTGCCAAGGATGGAACGGACCCCCGTACGGGCATCATCACCCACTTCTCGGACCGCGCCACGGGCACCATCTCCGTGGATGGTTCGATCGCAGCGGACGATGTTGCCACCGTCGTGATTGAAGACCGGGAATATGCGTACACGGTGAAAGCCGAAGATACTCTCGCCACCGTCCGGGATGCCTTGATCGCTCTGATCAACGCCAACGAAGAAGAAAAAGTAGAAGCCTACTCTGCCGGCGTTTTTACCCGCATCCGCCTGCGTTCCAAGATCACCGGGGCCGACGGAAATGGACTTGTCTACTCCGCCAAAACCAATGACGGTGCGCAAGTCATTCTGACTGCCACGACTCCTGCCCTCTGCTGCGCCAACACCGCCGGTTCGCTGATCACCGAAGAAAACCCCGCTCTCCCCGGCGAAACGATTGTTGTCACCGCCACTGGTCTGGGGGCGCTGAAAGATGCCGACACGCAGGCCCTCGTCCGTACGGGCATTGCCTTTGACGGCACGCCGGCCAACGAGCCCGCCGAATTCGTCTCCTCGCTCGCGGGCGGCAAGACAGCCAACGTTCTCTATGCTGCTTTGAAGCCCGGCTTCATCGGTCTTTACGAAGTGCACCTGGAACTCAACTCGGATCTGCCCACCAACTCGCAGACGCAAGTTACGATCGCCCAGGATATCTATGTATCGAACGTCGTCACCTTTGCCTTGAAGAATCCGGCAGACGAGGAAGAGACCGAAAACCCGTAATGCATTGGAACCGGCGGGAGTTTCTATCTAGTTCTCTCGCCGCCGCGGTTCCCGCCGGCAGTCCGAACATCCTCATTTTCATGACGGATCAGGAATCGGCGCTTCTCCCTGGTCCAGCCAACTTGCCGCAACGCGCCCGCTTCGCCGCGGGCGCTGCGCATTTCACCCACGCGTTTTGCAATACGCCGCAATGTTCGCCTGCCCGTGCCAGCCTGATGACCGGACTGGAACCTCACCGTGCGGGAGTTCGCACCAATGTGGACGGCAACTCGCTCGGACCCGCGCTTAGCCCGAAAATTCCCACCGTCGGCGCGCTCTTTCGCGACAATGGCTGGTCCACCGGCTACTTCGGCAAATGGCACCTCACGCCCGGTACGCCCTCGGATCTCAACGCCTTCGGGTTTTCGCACTACGCGGGTGGGGACGATGCCGCGGCCGTCGCGGCAGCATCGTCCTGGATTCGCGGGCAGAAGGGCCCCTGGCTCGCCTGGGTGAGCGTTCTCAACCCCCACGACATCTACCACATTCGCGAAGCGTTGGCCCATACGGCCATCCGTCCCGGCGTTCACCCGCCCGATTCCACGCTGTCGAATCTCGATGGCAAGCCGGCCGAGCAGCGTGCATTCGTCGATAAGGACCAGGGGCGCATCACCGCCGATTTCGACACGGACCACTGGCTCCGCTATCGCAGCTACTACCTGAACCTGCTCGAAAAGACAGACGCCCTTCTCGGCCAGGTGCTGGACGCGGCCGGCGGCCTTTCCAACACCATCGCCGTCTACACCTCGGACCACGGCGATCAACTCGGCGGCCACGGTCTCCCCTTCAAAGGCCCGTTCATGTACGAGCCGCTCATTCGCATTCCTATGCTCATCCGGGCGCCAGGCCGTCTGAAACCCGGCCGTCGCGACGATCTTGTCACCCAGGCCGATGTCGCTCCCACGCTGGCCGGACTCGCCGGTCTCCGCGGGGCCGCCATGGATGGCGTCAACCTCGCCGCTCCCCGCAAGCGGGATGCCGTGTTCCTGGAGTATTACGCCAAGCAAAAATGGGTCAATCCCATTCGGACGATTCGTACTCGCCGCTGGAAATACAACGCCTATCAGAGCGGCAATCGCGAACTATACGATCTCCAATCCGATCCGGCGGAAACCCGGGACTTGGCCAAGGACCCGGCGCGCGCCAACCTCCGGGACGAACTGGCCGCCCGCCTGGACCGCTGGTGGGACGGCCGCTAGGCCGCATCCGGCGGTTGCGGCTTGTATCCGTTCTGTTCCAGGAACTGTCGGGCCTCCGGGGCCTTCTCCAGCAGGACGTAGAAGAACGCGCCCGTGCGCTGCGCCGCAAATAGGAAGCCGCCCCGGTACTCATCGGCTTCCACATAGTAGTCCCAACCCGCCCCGGTCAACAACGCTTCCAATGCCTGGGCATCCGCGAGCCGCTTGCCGATATAGATCAGGTCCAGTTCCCGGTCTTCGAAAAAATCAGCGTCTTGTCGCACTCCTACGCTTTCCCCAGCACCATCCGCATGCGCTTCCGGAACGCGTTGGAGGCCTCGGGGTCGTTTTTGTTGATGTAGGCTTCGTACCGTTTGGCAATCGCCTCCAGGTTCTTGTACATCCCAGGATTCTGGAACGCATTGCGCAATTCCGTCAAAAACGGCTCCAGGCGAATATAAACAAGGAACAATTCTCCGCCGCTCTGGAAGTACAACTCTTCGTTCAATACGCCGCCGGTGACAAAGCTGGCAACCATCTCGTAGTACGAAGAAACCTGTCGGAAGGAGGCGTTCGTATCCGTTCCCGGCGGACACAACTTGCGGAACTCGTCCAGCGTATCCGGGCCGAACTGTTCCATGTACCACTTTCGGGCCGAACGCATCCGGTCTTCCCGCCGCAGTTCGTACAACCGCAGGATCAAATTCGCGTCATCGTAAGTCGAAGGAGTAGGCATAGCGCAGTCCTTCAGGGTACCGCAGTCTAGGAGAAAAACCGCCTTGCAGGGCGTACCTGGTCCCATACCATGGCCGCAAATCGGCGCCGGATCTTGAACCCCATGGACTCATACAGCGCGATTGCATTGCGGTTCGACGACGTCACCGTCAGGCTCACCTGCCGGCATCCCGCCTCCCGCAGACTGCGCAAGGACCACGACAGGATCTCCCGTCCGATGCCTTCGCGCCTTTGCCCCGGAGCCACACAGATCTGCGTAATGTGTCCCGCGTCGTCTGATACCAGGCTCGCCAGGGACGCCGCGCATAGCCGCCCCGTTTCTTTGTGCCAAGCCAGCCACGACCCCTCCGCAAAGAACGACCCGCAGCCCGGATATTGCACGATATTCTGCAAAAAGCGCCGCGCGCCCATGGTGGTCCGGTATTGATCGTTGATATGCGCATCGACATGTCCTTCGTAGGAATGCGCGATCAACGCAGCGGCTTCATCCTGGTAGCGCTCGTTCCAACCGTCCATGTCCAGCCGGCCCAACGCGGTTCCGCTTGGCCAACTCCGCGGCTCCTCCAGATCGCACACCAGAAAGCACCTCTCAAATAGCCGCAACTGGTCTGCATGTGTGGGCGGCGCCGGGCGTGGGTGCGCCAAAAGGATTACCTGGGATTCGATACGCCGCACGCCCGCCGTGCGGTAAAGCGTATCCACCGTCGCGTTCAGCAACTCGTCCTCGATGGCCGCCGTCGCATACTGCTGCCGGACGTACAAATCGCCGATCAGCCCCTTGTCTTCATCCACCACCGTGTACGTGTACCCAATCGGTTCACCGCCCAGCAGCAGCGCTCGCCCGTTCAGCGCCTGCATGTCCACAAAACGCTTCACAAGCGCCGCTGAGGGCGCAAAGTCCCACCGGAGCGCCTCTCTCCACCGCCGTGTTTCTTCTTCCAGCACGATGTCCAGGGAGCCGGCCGCAAGCCGGCGCAAATCCACAACCTCAGTCACCGGCGATTCAGAACGGGCCGCCATAGTCTCGCCACAGTATAGAGGAACTGGCCGCGCTCGTGGCGGGTAGCGCTCCCCGGCGCCCATCAAAAGATAGGCGCCCGCCCATCGCTCGACGGATTGACTTCCCCTACCCGCCACGATCCAATGAAGAAAAGAGTTCAGATGCGACTGACTTTCAACTGACTCGAACGGCAGCGGAGTAATACTCGTCCCAAGTTTGCTCCGCTTCTCTCAAAAATCTAATGAAATGTGTGGAACGAGGTCAAATCGTTCCGCCCGGGATTCGGAGCCAGTGTTCGATAAGTTGAAATAAAGATGCAAAAAGTGTCCGGCCCGGCAGCGGGCCGCGGAAAAGCATCTGCCGTCTATCCGCCGGGCAGCCCGCCGTGGCCTGTCTGCGCGCGCCCTATGCCAAGGAGAATTTCGAGTGACTGTTGCCCCTCCGGATTGCGCCCCTCACCCACGTGGCCGCCGCATCCTTTTGCAGATCGCCGCCGTGATCGTTTGCGCTTCCTCTGTTCTGCCCGCCGCTGACGAGAAGCTTGCCGCGTGTTCCGGCCCCAATTCGGGCGATTCCGGCCAAATCACCGGCAGTGTCGTAGACCCCTCCGCCGGCGGCGTCGCCAACGCCCGTGTCGTCGTGGAGTGTGGAAGTTTCCGTAGGCAGACGGCCGCCGGCGCCGAGGGCCGCTACGCCGTCGCCGTGCCGCCGGGCACATATCACCTGCGCGTACAGAAGGACGGGTTCGCCCCCGCCGGCATCCTCGTCGCCGTTTCGGCTGGGCAGACCGTGCAGCAGGAAATGCAACTGGTTGTCGCGGGCGTCGCCAACGCCGTCACAGTCACCGCCGGCGGGTTTGAACAACTGGTGCAGAATGCGCCGGCCAGTGTAACCGTCGTAACCCGGGAGGACTTGCAGGTCAAACGCGTATCGGATCTCGCGCAGGCGCTGAACGATGTGGAGGGCGTTGACGTCGGACAGGATGTCGGCAAGACCGGCGGCCTCACCATCAGCATGCGCGGCATGCCCAGCGACTATACCCTCATGCTTATTGACGGCAAGCGGCAGAACCCCGCCGGCAACGTAACGCCCAATGGGTTCACGGAAACCGCCACTAGCTTCATGCCGCCCGTCGGAGCCATTGAGCGCATTGAAGTCGTGCGCGGCCCCATGTCCACGCTTTACGGGTCGGACGCCATGGGCGGCGTCGTCAACGTCATCACCCGAAAGGTCGGCGAACGCTGGACAGGTACCGTAACCGTCGACGGCACCCTGCAAGGCAATCGCGACTACGGCGATACCGGCAAAGGCAGCTTCTACCTCACCGGTCCCCTCGTCGCCCAGCGCCTCGGCCTTGCCCTTCGCGGCAGCGCATTCCGCCGCGAAGCCGCCGCCCTGAAATACGAGAATGTGGGCGGGCAGGATGTCCCCATTACCGCCTTCGGTCTCAGTCCCACCCGCTCCGATATCCAAAATGCCGGAGGACGCCTGAATTTTCTCGCCAACGCCAACAACGAGTTCTACGTCGATTTCGACACGATGTCTCAGGCCTATGACAACAGCGAGCGCCAACTCGGCACCGTTGGCCTCCAGGGCGGTTACGCCGAGGAGATGCGCTTTCGCCGCCGCCAGTTGTTGATTGCCCATGTGGGCCGCTTCCGCTTCGGCCAACTCGATACCAGCCTCTCTCGCAATACCACGGACACTACGGGCCGCACGATTCCGCCCGGTACCCCCGGCCGCATTCCCGGCGCGCCGCGCACGCTGGAATCCACCAACACGGTGCTCGATTCCAAGCTGGTTGCCGCCCTCGGCAGCCGCCACATTCTCTCGGTCGGCGGGCAGTGGTGGGACGCCAACATGGTCGATGCCGTCGCCCCCAATCCCTATGACCACCGGCAGGCCGCTCTCTTCGCGGAAGACGAATGGCGTCTTCTGCGCAAACTCTCCGCCACCGTCGGCATGCGCTACGACAACCACAACGCCTTCGGCGGCAACATCAGTCCGCGCGGCTACTTGGTCTATAACGCCAGCCGCCTGTTGACTCTCAAGGGCGGCGTCAGCCGTGGATTTAAGACGCCGCAGTTGAACCAACTCGCCACCGGCATTGTCGGTTTTGGCGGGCAGGGGACCATCCCGCTCATCGGCAGCCCCGGCCTCAAGCCGGAAACCAGCACCAGTACCGAGATCGGCGCTTTCCTCACTGTGAAACGCGTCAGTATGAACGTCACCCTGTTCAACAATACGTTCAAGGATAAGATCGCTACCGGTCCCGGCCTGGAAAACTGTAGCTTCCGCCTCTCGCCGGATCGCCCTGGCTGCGTTGATTTCGGGAATTGGCCCAACGTCGATCTCTTCGGGCAAAGTATCAATGTCGATGAAGCCGTTACCCGCGGCGTGGAGGCGTCCATGCGCTTCCAGTTTCTGCGCCGTTGGTCCGTCCAGCACAACTACACCTACACGGCCAGTGAACAGCGCAGCGGATCCCTCGCCGGCGCTCCGCTCGTCAATACGCCCAAGCACATGTACAACGCGGTGATTCGCGGCATGATCACCAAAAAACTCAATGGGTGGTTACGCATCGAAGCGCGCAGCAACCGCACCAGGGGTACAGCGGCCACGGCCGTTGCGGCTACAGAACAGATCGGACCGTTCCAGGGCTACGGCATGGCACACCTTGGCGCGGGCTACCAACTGCCCAAGGGGCTCATGTTGAACGCCACGGTCTACAACCTCCTCAATACGAACTTCCTGAACTACCTGCCGTATATCTATAACAACGTAACCAACTACGCCAGCGTGTTTAACAATCTCCAGGAGCCCCGCCGCGCCTGGATCTCATTGACGTATAGCTTCTAGCGCCAGCCAACTGCGCCGCGCGGCATGGCAGCGGTTGTGGGCCGCATGTCCACCCTAAATGCAAAAACGGCGGGATCCCGGGATTCCGCCGTTTTTTGCCCCATTCGGGATGGGCCTAGTCTTTCAGGAACTGCCGGATGGCCCGCATGGCTTGCCGCGTGCGGTGCGGGTTTTCGATGAACGAGAACCGCACATAGCCTTCGCCCATCGGGCCGAATCCGATCCCGGGGCTGACGGCCACCAGCGCTTTCTCCATCAGTTCCTTGGCGAACTCCAGCGAGGTCATGTGCGCGAACTTCTCCGGAATCTTCGCCCACAGGAACATGGAGCCCTGCGGTTTCTCGACTGGCCAACCTGCCGCATTCAAGCCCTCCACCAGCACGTCTCGCCGCTCTTGATACATTTCGCGGATCTTGGCCGGCTCCTCTTCACATTCGCGCAAGGCGATGATCGAGGCGATCTGGATAGGCTGGAACGTGCCGTAGTCCAGGTAGCTTTTAATTCGCGACAACGCGTAAATGATCTGCGAATTGCCCAGGCAGAAGCCCACGCGCCAACCGGCCATGTTGTAGCTCTTGGACATGGAGAAGATCTCCACGGCGATGTCCTTGGCGCCCGGAACCTCCAGGATGCTCGGCGGCTTGTAGCCGTCAAATCCCAGGTCGGCGTAGGCGAAATCGTGCACCACCCAGGATCCGTTGGCGCGGGCCATCGCCACAATCTCTTTCATGAAGTTCAGATCCACGCACGTCGTCGTCGGGTTGTGGGGGAACGAAATTAATACTACTTTCGGCTTCTTCGGGCCGTTTTTATACAGGTCCTCCAAACCCTGGAGGAACGTCGCCGGGTCCGGCATCGGCAGCATGATCGCTTCGCCCTCGGCCATGATCACGCCGTACTGATGAATCGGGTAGGCGGGGTTGGGCGATACCACGGCGTCGCCGGGAGCAATGATCGCAAACAGCAGGTGCGCAATCGCGTCCTTGGCCCCGATCGTGACAATCGCTTCCTTCTCCGAGTCCAGTTCCACGCCGTAGTTGCGCTGGTACCTTTTGACGATCTCGGCCCGCAATTGCGGGATGCCCCGGGACATCGAGTAGCGGTGGTTCTTCTGCTGCCGGGCCGCTTCGATCAGCTTGTCGACAATGATCTCCGGCGTCGCGCCGTCGGGATTTCCCATGCCGAAGTCCACCACATCTTGCCCTGCTGCTCGTGCCTTTGCCTTCATCTCGTTGATGACGGCAAAAACATACGGGGGCAGCTTGGCAATGCGGTAGAACTGTTCATTTTCAGACATGGGTGTAGTGATTATCCTCGTTGGGGTGAATAAAAGGGCCGTCCGTTATGCGGGAACTGTTTCGGTTTCTGCTTCCGCGATCGGCTCTTTGAACTTGCATTCCTTGTTCGGGCATTGTGCGAACGCGCCTGCCTTCAGGAATTTCTCAATCAGGTGGGAACTGCCGCACTCGGGGCACTTCTTATCGATCGGCTTGCCCCAGGCCACAAATTCGCATTTGGGGTACTGATTGCAGCCGTAGAAGGTTTTGCCTCGCTTGGAACGGCGTTCAATAATGTCGCCTTCATGGCATTCCGGACACTTCACCCCGACCGTCTTCTGCTTCACATACTTGCAGGTCGGATAGTCGGAGCACGCCGTAAATTCGCCAAACCGGCCGGACTTCGTGACAAGATTCTTGCCGCACTGCGGGCACAACTCGTCCAGCTTGGTATCGGCCTTTTTCTCGGCCTGACCCAACTGCCGCGTTGTCTTGCAGTCCGGATACCCGGTGCAGGCCATAAACTGCCCAAACCGGCCTTTCTTAAGCACCATGGGCCGGCCGCAGTTCGGGCAGTATTCATCCTCGCCCTGCTCGCCCAGGTCTTCGCTCGCCGTCGTCGGTAGTTCGCGCGTGCTGGTGCACTCCGGGTAGCCGGTACAGGCAATAAAGCTGCCGTGCCGTCCCCACTTGATCACCATCGCTTTGCCGCACTTGTCGCAGATGAAGTCGGTAGGCTTCTCCATCCGCTTGATATCGGTCATCTGGACCGCGGCGCGCTCCAGGTCAGTCGAGAACTTTTCGTAGAACTCGCCCATCGCCGAGCGCCAATCGATCTTGCCGTCTTCGATGTCGTCCAACTCGCCTTCCAGGCGTGCGGTGTACAGCACATCGAAGATGTCGCCAAACGATTCCAGCAGCAGGTCGGTCACCACTGTGCCCAATTCCGTCGGCGCAAATTTCCCGCCTTCTTTCTTCACGTATTCGCGTTCCTGAATCGTGGAAAGAATCGAGGCGTACGTGGACGGACGGCCCACGCCTTTGGCTTCCAGTTCCTTCACCAGCGTCGCTTCCGTAAAGCGCGGAGGCGGCTCCGTGAAGTGCTGTTCCGGATCGATCGACTTGAATTTTAGCTCTTCGCCCTGCGTCACCGCCGGCAGGCGCTTCGCCAATTCGTCGTCGTCGTCGTCTTTGGCGTCTTTGCCTTCTTCGTATACCGTCAGAAAACCGTCGAACTTCGGCACGGAGCCCGTCGCCCGGAACAGATAGCCAATCTTCGATTTGCCCGGCGAGGCGACGTCAATCGTCGTCTGGTCGAATAACGCCGACGTCATCTGGGAGGCGACAAAGCGCATCCAGATCAGCCGGTAGAGCTTCAATTCGTCTTCCTGCAGATACTGCGCAACGCTTTCCGGCGTGCGGAATGCGCTCGTCGGCCGGATCGCTTCGTGGGCGTCCTGGGCGTCCTTTTTGCCTTTGTACGCGTTGGGCTTCTCCGGCAGATATTTATCGCCGTATTTTTCGCCGATGAACGTCCGGACTTCGGTCATGGCGTCATCCGACACGCGGACGGAATCCGTACGCATATAGGTGATCAGACCCACCGCGCCTTCGTCGCCCATCTCCATACCTTCATAGAGACGCTGCGCCAGCACCATCGTGCGCTTCACGCTGAAACGCAGCTTGCGGGCCGCTTCCTGTTGAATCGTCGATGTAATGAACGGCGGAACCGGGTTCCGCTTCTTTTCCTTCGTGCCGACGGACTGCACCGTGTACTTGGCGTCGTCCAGGTCTTTGACGATGGTTGCCGCCCGATCTCCGTTGGTGATCTCGGGCGTCTCGCCGCCCACCTTCGCCAGGCGTGCTTTCAGCACCGGCGCCTTCTTGGCGTTCAGCGCGACGTCAATCGTCCAATACTCTTCTTTTTCGAACGCCTGGATTTCGCGTTCCCGATCCACGATCAATCGCAGGGCAACCGTCTGTACGCGACCTGCGGACAGGCCACGCCGGACTTTGTCCCACAGCAGCGGCGAAATCTTGTAGCCCACTAGCCGGTCCAGAACGCGCCGCGCCTGCTGTGCGTCCACCAGGCTGGTGTTCACCTGCAGCGGTTGCTCGAAGGCCTTGTTGACTGCGTTCTTGGTGATTTCATTGAACATCACCCGGAAAATCTTCGGCCCTTTGTCTCCCTTGGGTTGCAGTTCTTCTTGCAGGTGGTAACAAATGGCCTCCCCTTCGCGGTCAGGGTCAGCGGCCAGGTAGATGTTGTCGACGCCCTTGGCGGCCGTCTTCAACTCGCCGATGAGCTTCTTCTTGCCTTCAATCACCTCGTAGGTGGGCTCGAAGCCTCGATCGACGTCTACCGCCAGGTCGCTCTTCGGAAGGTCCTTAATATGACCCAGCGAAGCCTTGACGACAAAGCCTTTGCCTAGATATTTACCGATTGTTTTCGCCTTCGCCGGCGATTCGACGATGACGAGGGATTTGGACATAGTGACTCGTTCCAGTTTAACTGCTTGAAAAGTAAGGATGCCTACCAGGCCTTCACAAACTGCTTTCCGGGGAGTTGGCGGACAAGCCCCAGTAGTTCCAGTTCAAAAAGGACTGCGACGATCTCAGACGAGGAATAGTTTTCCAGACTACCCAACAGCGCGTCAATATGGGTGGGCCGGTCCACGGTGATCTTGGATAGTAACAAATCGCCGAGAGCCGAGTTCGGTCCGAGCGGTAAGGTCGCCTGCCGGGGGTTGTCTGATGCGTCACTTCGGTTGGATGCGGGATCGCCGTTTTGGATTCGCCGCCGGATCGCCGGGTCGAGTTCGTTGATGACGTCCTGGGCGGTTGAAATGAGCTTAGCTCCTTGCCGAATCAATAAGTTAGGGCCCCAGGAGGCTTGGCTCGTAATATTGCCGGGAACTGCGAATACCTCCCGCCCCTGGTCCATCGCCAGCCGCGCCGTGATCGCGGAACCGGAGTATTGCGCCCCTTCCACCACGAGCACGCCGCAGCTCATACCGCTGACGATTCTGTTACGTATGGGAAAGTTCTGTGGGTAGGCCGGTGCGCCCATAGGAAACTCGGAGATCGCGAGTCCTTTGGTTGAGATTTCTTCATGAAGCCGCCGGTTTTCCGACGGGTAGATCACATCCACGCCGCAGCCGAAAACGGCTGTCGTCCGTCCGCCTACCGCCAGCGCGGCCCGTTGCGCCGCCGTGTCGATACCCCGTGCCATGCCGGAAATAACGCACAGTCCGGCCGCGGCCAGATCGCCGCCCAGTTTCTCCGCTACCGCCAGTCCATAAGGGGTCGGCTTCCGTGTGCCGACAATCGCAATCGAAGGATACTGCAGCAGATCGGTGTTGCCGCGCACGAACAGGGTGAGCGGCGGATCCAGAATTTCTTTTAAGACTTCGGGGTAGCGCGGGTCGTGGAAGGTAATCAGTTGCGCCCCTTTCGCCCGCAAACGGCTCTGCTGCTCTACGGCGTCATCGAAGGTACACCCGGAGGCCAGCGATCGCGCAGGGCCCGGCGGAACGCCGGCGGCCTCCAGGTCCGAAACAGAGCTGCGGAAGATTTCCTGCGGGGTCTGGAAGCGCTCCATTAACTGCACGAGCCGGCGTGTTCCCAATCCGGGCACCAGACGCAGCGCGAGCCAGTGGAGTTCATCCTCGGGCGTCAGACGGGAAGGGAAAGGGGGAGCGGCGGCATGCATGGGGGAGTTCTGCTTTTGGTAGGTAGTGTGCCGGAGAAGGGTTTATTCTCAGGGGGAATTGTTTAGAGGCGCAGCGCCGACGCCAATTCCTGATTGCCCTGCACCCGCCAGATTTTGGAGTCCAGGAAATAATGGGTGAAGGCAAGGCCCCAGGTGGCCGCCACGGCCATGTCGCGCCACGGAGCGAATGCTACCGGCAGCACCGAGAGCACAAGGTTCAGCCCGATGGCGACGGCCAGGTAGCCCCAGACGCTGTTCGCCAGAACGGCGGCGAGGCCGTTCCGCTCCAGCGCGCCGGGAGTCCGGTACCGGTTCCGGTTATGGAACCAGAGTAGGCGATGGTACTGGAGGCTGTGGAAAAGTCCAAGAATGATGCCCGCGCGGAGAACTCCGTCCGGTCCGTACGCCGCGGCATGGTGAAAAGAGAGCCATTGTAGCGGCAAAATGACGCCAAAAAGCGCCATTTTAGGTACATTAAGGGGCACTTTTTGCACCATTTTTTGCGCTTGTCGGGCTATCCAAACCACCGCGAGGGTCAAATAGAGCGCCAGAACGCCGCTCCAGATCGTGTCTCCCCAGACCCCAAACCAAGGCCTGGTGGCGACAACAAACCCTAAAAATGGAGTCCACATTGAACTCAACAGAAACCACCGGTCGAGTCGCAAGTCCCGCCGGTCCCGCTCTTTGTTCTTTGCTTTGTACAACATAACAAAACCGTAATGTTGTTTAACGATATGGAGGTGCTGCCAGCTCACCGCGAACAGGAAGAACAGAGGCAACTGTCCTGCCAACCCTGCCGCCGGCCCGATCAGCGAAAACGGCACAATCGCCCACAGCGCCGGGCCCAGGGCCCGGCGCGCCTCCCGGTCCAGGTAGGTCCGGGTGACGGTGGCGACGACATGAGGCCCATCAATGCCGAGCATCCAGAGGAGTTGGAGGGGGAAGACGGGGAAGCCGCTCGCGAAAAGGGAGAGGGCGAGGTAGCCGGCGAGGGAAGATCCGATAAACCAAGTCAAGTCTTCGCGTTGCGAGATGATCCAAGCCGGCTTGGCGGCGGAGGTTCCCATTCCGTCGTACTATCGGCGGGGCGCGGCGCAAACATTATGGCTACAATTTCTGGATGCCTATCGTCATCGACGCGCCGAATCAGCCTTGGGAGCAGCGCACTATCACTCCGACCGGAGACCCGGTCTTCCGAAAGAACCTTTATGCGGACCCGGACACGGGAATGGAGGTGCGGCTGGTGCGCTATCCGGCGGGCATCATGAATCCCACCCATACCCACCCCTGCGCGCACGGGATGTACATTCTGGAAGGGACCCTCG
>DASTML010000229.1:0-9414 GCA_035714175.1 Bryobacteraceae bacterium
TAGGAAAATTGCGGCAGGCTGAAATTCCCGGCCGCATACCGCTGGTTGGGCAGACCCGGATCGTTGGGCGCCAGGTAGTACTTCGATACAGCCGCCGCCACCGGATCAATTCGCGATGCCGGGATAATGTTCCCTGGAAACGCGGCCCGTATCGGATTTCCCGATGCGTCGTAGGTCACGTTGTTCGGATCGAAAATCGATACCAGATCCCCGGTAGCATTCCGCATCTTGCTGAAGTCCCCGTTCCGCATCTCCGCCGTAGGTACCGCCAACCGGATCGGCTGCGGAAACAGTTCCTTATACTTCTCGTACGAACCCAGGTAGTACAACGCAAACCGGCCATTCTTCTTGAGAATCTTCGGAATCTCCACCGGCCCCGACGCCTGGAACCCCCACTGGTCAATCGACTGCTCCGCCCGAGGACTTCCAATCGCATTCAGCGGGTAGGCATTGGCGTTCCAATCCTTCCGCCGGAAAAATCCCCATCCCGTCAAATGATGGTCCGCGCCGCCGCCAATCGTCGTAAAATTCACGATTCCGCCGGACGTACGTCCATAGGACGCATCGTAGGCGTTCGTAATCACCGTCACTTCCCCTACCGATTCCTGCACCGGCATCAGCGCAATATTGTTCTGCACCGACGTGGTCCGCGCCGTGTTCGGCGCCCCATCAATCAGCATCTCGTTCTGCGACGGACTGCCGCCGCTAATCACGAAGTTCACATTCGCGCTGTTGCTGAACGGGGACATGAACACGCCCGCGCCGCGTTGCGTCGTCCCCGGCAGCAGATTCGCCACATTCAGCGGATTCTGGCTCCGGATCGGCAACTCGCCGAATAGCGTCTTGTTCGCCACCAATCCCCGCGAAGCCGACTCCGTATCCAACGTCGCCAACTCCGCCGTCACCTCAATCCGTTCCGACGTATCACCCACCTGCAACCGGATCTCCAGGCCCGTGCTCTGGCCCGTTTGCAATCGCACCGTATCCTGCACAAAGGTCTTGAATCCGGCGCTGGACGCTGTAACTCGATACTCACCCGCATCCAGAAATTGAAACAGGTACAGCCCGGAATCGTTGGACTCTGTCGTCAACGTCACCTGGCTGACTTTATTAGTTAACTGGACGCGCACCTTGGCCATCTTGGCCCCGCTCGCGTCCACCACCTCGCCGGTCAGTTTGGCTCGGTAATCCTGAGCGAATCCAAGGAACGCGCAGGCAAGAAAGGAAGTGCAAAGAAGCCGTTGCAACGGAAATCCCCCATTTAACGCGAAGCAGTCGCGAATCTATGAGCGTCTACAGAATGCTCAAGATTAACTTACATTTATTGTGGAGAATTCTCAACAAAATGTAAGAACCGCGCCAGCGAAAAACAGGGTTTGTGCCGGTAGGATTAGCGCTTATACAGATACAGCGTGTGGCTTCTGCCCTCGCCGTCGTCTTCCACCACTTCCGTCTTATCCGGACGCCAGCCGCCCACTTCGAAGTCATGCGCCACTACGCGCGCACCTTTTTTGAGCTGTTTTTCCAGTAGCGGCCGCAACTTCTCGTTCGCCACAGGAAGGAGGTACACCGTAATCAGGTCGGCTGTCGAATAATCTTGTTGCAGCAGGTCCCCGTGAATGATCTTCGCCCGGTCGGCCAACCCCATACGGCGGATTTTTTCCGAACTCTGCGTGTACAGGTCCTTGTCGTACTCCACGCCCACGGCGTGCATCCCGAACTTTTCTGCGGCAATAACGACGATCCGGCCGTCTCCGCTGCCCAGATCGAAGACCTTCTCGCCCTTCTTCGCCCCGCCCAGGGTCAGCATCTTCTCCACAATCACCTCGGGTGTCGGGTAGTACGGAGCCAGTTTCGACCCCTTCTGGGCTTCCTGCGCCAGCAAAGGCACACTGGCCAACCCGGCCCAAAGCAACTCGCGTCGATTCATTCCGACCTCCTCGCACAACTCCGGCTCGCACTACTGTTCAATGTAGAGACGTACCCGATTGGTGGGAGAGTTGCCGGCTTCCAAAAATATCTCCGATGCGCCGCTGTTCACCACATCCGGCAATCGCACTTCCACCAGGTAATAACCAATGTACCCCGGAGCCAGCGTTGCCCGGACTACCTCCAGCGGAGATCCGTCCAGATAGGCCTTCACCTCCGCCGTCACCGCCGGGGCCGACTCGCCCATGGGAGCCGCCATTCCCGCCGGCCAGTTCGGAGCTACCGCGCCCAGTCCGCTCGCCAACACCTGCACCAGCGCTCCGGCGCGGGCCGGATTACCGCTATCCACCAGTGCGCCCGTCCCGCTGTCCATCAGCATCGGCGTTCCTTCGCGGTCCACCAGGATCGCCGGAGCTGCCGCCGCCAGCGGCAGATTGGAGCGGATCAACCCGTCTTCCGCCTCCAGCGAAAGCGCCACCGAAGTACCCTGCAAATCGTACGGCAACTGAATCTGCGTCTCGCGCGGCCCGCGGCTCAGCACTGCCACCGGCCGTTCTCCGGCCCGCACGCTCCGTACCGCGCCGCCCATCACGCTGAGCAGCGCACCCGGAGCCGCGGACCGCGCGGTCCAGTCGGCGGCGCTGACAATGCGCCATTCTTTCATCGCATGGGGAGTTGTTTCGGTGTATATACCGTAGCCGTAGACCGCTGCGTACACCGTCTGCCCCAATCCGTCCAGCTTCACGTCAAACACCGGCGCATCCGCCACCGGCGAGACCATTTTTTTCCACGCCGTCGCCGGAGCCATGCCCGTCAGGTCGGTGGCTGTCCAATATACGCCTGTGGCGGTAGCCGCATACACCGCGCCGGAGATGAAATCCGCCGCCACGCCGTATACCGCCGCTTGCGCTGGGTTGCCCGCCAGCAGGTTTGCTGTCATGTCGTCCCAGATCAATCCGCCGTTCGTCGTCCGGATCACCACCGGTCCGGCATCCGGACGTCGCAGGCTCGCCACCGCGCGCCGCGGTTCCCGCGCGTCCAGCGCGAAGGATTCCACCACGGCTCCCGGATTCTGCGTCGGCGGCAGCCAGGTCCGTGCCCGGTCTAGCGAGACAAAAATCCGTCCATCTTCAGTTCCGGCATACACGAGGTCGCCCGAATAGGCCAGCGCCGAAACCGTCACGCCGAACTCGCGAGAAAGTGCCATGCGCGTGGTGTGTTCCAGCGCCAGCGTTCCCGGAGCCATCTGCCACGCTGTCCGTTCGCCCGGGGCCCATTCAAATACTGCCGGTATCATCGCGTTCGGGGCCAGCATGGCCACTCGGAGCCCCTGCGTCTCTTTCGGAAGGCTCACGATCCGTCGCACCGGCAACTGCGGCAGGGATGCGTTCAGGCTGGACCAGGTCATGCCCGCGTCCGCCGATTTCCACACGCCCGTCGCCGCGGCCACCACGATTTCCTGCGCCGCTCCTGGTCGCACCGCCGCTTCGCTCACGGGCCCGCCCAATAACGACGTTTGTTTCCATTGCGTTAGGTTACGCCAACTCCGTCCGTTGTCTTCGGTCCGCCAGACGTGCGCACCAAAGGCGTACCCCCACCCTTCCCGACCGGCCGCAATAACCCGCGTCCCCGCTTCGGGCAGCCGGTCCACCACGATTGCCGCGCTTTCGGCCGGCAGGCGCGTCGCCGGCTTCCAGCTTTCCCCGTCCTCGGTCTCCAGCCACCGGCCTGTCATTGTCCGGGCCAAGATCGCCGATCCGTCCGCCGTCCAGCCCACGCCGGCCACCGGGCCCGTCGCCAGTCCGCTCAGGCGCAGATCGAGCGCTGCTGTCCCTACGCGCCGCCACTCAGCGAACGCACTGCCGCTTCCCGCTAGACAAAGCGGAACCAGCAGCCCTGCTATCCGGACTATCTGCTGCATCTGTCTTTTTTGTAGTACGTAAACGCTGAGACGAACCGACTCAGGGATTGAGTCCATTGTACTCGGTCTTGGCGTCACATTCTCCTTATACCATCGGCAGGATGCTTCTAAAACTGTTGATTTCAATGGTGTTACTCAGAACAATCCGAATCGGGCCTGCTTTTGCTATGCAATTTTAGTGGTACAATCGGGACGCGGTAGTCTGTCCATTCGGCAACGATTGGGACGTCGATCCGCTCTGATTGCCAGGGGCCTATATGATTTGGAATTTGACAAAGGGTACGTTCGCGTTCGCCGCGGCGCTCTTCGTCTGTCCGGTCTACGCCCAGTTGCCGAATCTGTTTCCCGAAGATAAACAGTACGCGGCTCAGGTCCTCCAGATGACCGGGCAGGTGTCGTTGCTGAAAGGGCGGGAGCCCTGGGTTCTTAATGTTGGGGATTGGGTGCAGAAGCGCCAGACCATCGTTACGGGTCCCAACAGCTATGCCCTCTTCCAGGTCAATGACGGCAGTACGTTTGAAGTCTTCGCCAACTCGCAGTTCGTCTTCCGCAACAACGCCGGGGATTGGAAGGATCTTCTCGATCTCTATCTCGGCCGCGTGAAGGTGCATGTGCAGAAGTTTGGCGGTCAACCGAATCCCAACCGCGTCACCACGCCCACGGCTGTCATCTCGGTGCGTGGAACCGTTTTTGACGTGCAAATTGAAGATGCCGACGCCACCACGCTTGTGCTTGTGGAAGAAGGCTTGGTGTCGGTCCGCCACGCATTGATCCCCTCCAGTACGCCGAAGATGTTGAGCCAGGGCGAGTACCTCCGCGTTTATAAGACGCAGCCGCTCGCCAAATCGGTCATCGATAAGGGCTCTGTTCTCCGCCGTGCGCTCCAGGCGGCAAGCGACGCGGCTTCTGCTGCCATCTACCGTATGCCCCGCGGCGGCACTGGCGGCTCCACGCCGGCTCCTGGGGGAGGCGGTGTCCCTGGCGACACCGGCGCTCCTGCGCCTCCTCCGGCCCCGCCGCCTCCTCCTCCGCCCCCTCCGCCTCCGCAGTAAGCGAAAATACAACTATGCGCGTTCTCACCCTCCTCTGGTCGCTTGGCCTGGCCGCGGCTTCGCTGTCTGCCCAAAATCCCGGCGTCACGCCTGAATGGGAGACCCGCAAATTTCTAGAAAAGCTCTCCTCCACTGCCCAAAAGCTCGATCCCCTCGTTGCGGAGATTGACCCCGCCGCTTGGATCGAAAAGGGCGCTCCCGATACCTATAAAGCGCAATGGCAGACTGTCCGGAACGCCATTGCCAATGTAAAAATTGCGACCAACAAACTGGTCCAGGAGCCCACCAGCATTGCACTGTCTCTGGAAGCGCTCTTCCGTCTCGACGGCCTGAATACCTATCTCGGTTCGTTTGCCTCCGGCGTCCGCCGCTATCAAAACCCGGCCATCGCGGATCTGCTGCTCGGCGTCGCCGACGAAAACTCCTCCAACCGCGAGCATCTCAAGCAGTACATTCTCGAACTCGCTGCCGCCCGGGAAAGTGAGTTTAAGGTCATGGAGTCCGAAGCCCAACGCTGCTTGAGTGTAATCGTCAAGCAGCCGCCCGCCACGCCGGCGCCGCGTCCAAAGGATCGTAAGTGAGCGTTACCGCCCGTTTCACCTGCATAGTCTGCGGGGACCCTTCTTCGCAGATTTGCGTCTGGTGTACGAAGGACGCTTGTCCCATTCATCTTTGCGGCCGCTGCCGCCGCTGCTCCGAATGCTGCCCCTGCGAACAGCCGCTCTCCAGCGAAACTCCTTCCGGTGTGGATGCTGGAGTTCCCAGAACTTGAGTTCTGGATACCGCTAACCAGGGTAACGATATACTTGGCGCAACCAAGTTTGCACCCGCTTCAGGTTTTACCCATTTCGAGCAATAAGGTAGCAGCAAGCCTCGGTTCGCCCGGAACGTTCGGCCCTCGCAAGGCACATAGCGCAAGGAAACGATTGCGCACGTCGTTCTGAGTTCCGGTTTCCTCGTGTGCGGCCTTGACTTCTTGTGCTAATTGCTTCAATCGGCTCGCCTCCGGCCAAGCAAGCCACCGGGAGTCGTGCAATCGATCGTTCTGACCGAACTGGCCCCACCGGCCTTCGGCGCACTGCTGCAAACAGACGATAAGTAGAGGGTGAAACTCGCTTTCGATCTGATCGAGCACCTTTGACTTGATCTTCTGGCGCCGACCCATGAGTGGTTGCGTCAAGTAGATCAATGCCCTAACCAGGGTCCCTCCAGCTTGGAGTAGTGCGCCGCTCTTATCCGCGCCAGCGCGCTTGTTCAGGGGAGCGGCGGAATCGCCGCCTACCCCAGCCGGTATGGCGCTCTGTACTTATAGCTCAGGTAACGATTCGCTGCCTCGCTGTTCAGGAATCGTTCCGCCTTGCCGTCCCATTCCAGAAATGTGCGTGTCCGGAGCGCGATATGAGCAATCAACGTATTCGCCGTGGAAGTGTGCCCTTCTTCGATAGGGCAATTCGTCCGCGCCCGGCTTTTCACGCAATCCAGGAAGTTGCGGCAGTGCGGCGGCGTACTCGTGGCGCCGTGCACCGTCTTGGCCTCCATGGCCGGTTTTTTGGAGGGCCCGTAGGACTTCTCCAGATTTCTGTCGAGCGGCGTCCGTTGGCCGAAAAGCATCTCGGTCGTATTCTCAGGCACAACCTCCCACCGGTTGGAGTAAATGTACAGCGTCCCTTTCGTGCCCCGGATCTCCATCTCGGCCCCCTTCATGGTTGCCGGCGCCGCATTCGCGTTGTACTGCACGAAACTCAACAGCAGATCGCCGAAGTCCCAGTGCACTTCGCAGGTATCCGGAATCTCGCGGTTATCCTTCACCGCGTACTTGCCGCCGATCGCCGCCACCGCGCGCGGCGTGTCCTTCCCTAACGCCCACCGCAGCATATCCATGTAGTGCACGCCGAAGTTGGTAATCTGCCCGCCGGAATAGTCATAAAACCATCGGAAATTGTAAAAGGTGCGGTTCCGGTTGTACGGAACCTTGGGAGCCGGGCCCAGCCAACGGTCCCACTCCTCCGGTGACGGCGCAGGCCCGTCCGGTGCGTTGCCAATCCCGTTCGGCGCTTCATTCTGCACATGGAAGCCCCGCGCCGTACTCACCGTTCCCAGCGCTCCGCTCCGTACGAATTCCGCTGCCTCCTGCAGGAACTTGGACGAGCGCCGCTGAATCCCCACCTGCACCACCCGCTTGGTTTCCTGCGCCGCCTGTACCATCCGCCGTCCTTCGCTCACCGTCAGCGAAAGCGGCTTTTCCACGTACACGTCCTTGCCCGCCTTGCAGGCGTCCACGAACATCAGCGCGTGCCAGTGGTCCGGCGAGGCGATCGCCACCGCCTCCACGTCTTTGTCTTCCAGCAGCCGCCGGTAGTCGGCGTAGCGCTTCGGGTTCGTTCTGGATTTTGTGGATGCAAACTCCAGGTAGTCTTCCCGCAGATCGCAAATGGCCACCGTCCGCGAATCTCCATACTCCAGGAACCCTTCGTGCACCTGGTCGCCCCGGTTCCCCAGTCCAATAAATCCCATCTGCACCCGGCCGTTGGCCCCCAGAATCCGGGAGTAGCTCAACGCCGTCCCAGCGGCGGCTTTCGTAAATTGGCGGCGGTTCATTTCATCCTCCTGTAGTCTGCGATTGCTACCCTGTTCTACGTGCGATCCTCGATTATACTGCCCGCATTTTTGGCGTTGATGACGTTTGCAGACGCAGCCCCCCGCATTCTGGTCCACGGCCATCGCGGCGCCCGCGCCGTCCGGCCGGAAAACACGCTCCCCGCGTTTACCTACGCCATGGAGCAGGGCGTCGACGTGCTGGAAATGGATCTCGCCGTCACCGGTGACGATGTGTTGGTCGTCTCCCACGACTCGCACATGAACCCCGCCTACTGCCAGGGACCGGCCGGGGCCGAGACGCTGATCCGCAAAATGACCCTCGCCCAACTCCGCCAGTGGGACTGCGGCGCCAAGGCCAATCCAGCCTTCCCGAAGCAGCAGGCCGTTCCCGGAACCCGTGTCCCCACCCTCCAGGAAGTCTTCGACCTCGTGAAAAAGAAGGGGAGCCGCGTCGAGTTCAATATCGAAACCAAGATCTCTCCTGCGCGCCCGGAACAGACTCCGCCGCCCGCGCGCTTCGCGGAACTGCTCCGCGACATCGTGCGCCAAAACGGACTGACTAGCCGCGTGATGCTCCAGTCCTTCGACTACCGCACGCTGCACGCCATGAAAAAGCTGGAACCGGCCATGCGCCTCTCGGCGCTCTATCCCACCAGCCCCAATCAGCCCCACAAGACGCTGATCGAACTGGCTAAAGAGTCCGGAGCCGGCATCATCAGCCCGCACTACCTCACCGTAAAGCCGGAGGAGGTTGCCGCCGCTCACAAAGCCGGGCTGCACGTTGTACCTTGGACCGCGAACGAACCCGCCGTTTGGGACAAACTGATCGCCGCCAAGGTGGATGCGATCATTTCCGATGATCCGGCGGAACTGATCGCCTATCTAAAATCCAAGGGCCTTCGCTAAGGCTTTTTCTTTTTAGCGGCCGCTTCGAACTCTTTCACAATCTCTTCCACCGCGGGCCGGTGCGTACCGGCCGCCCAGGTGTCCTGGATCTTCTTTTCTTCCCAGCCGGCCGTGCGCGCCAGCAAAATGAACCCAGGCAGAGCGTGGGGAAGGTGCTGCCACCGGGCCATGTCCGTCATGGCGTCCAGCGCCCGGTCTTTTAACATGACCAGCGTCTGTTCGTCCCGTGTCTCTGTCATCGAAACAAGGGCGAACGCGGCCTTGTTCCGGTCGCTCCAGGTCATCGAGTTCAACTGCTCCACAAACCAGGTCGGGCTGATGTGCAGTTCCAGTTGCGGCTGCAGTTTCGACAATACGGCGACTGCCGCCAGGGAGCGGATCGCATTGTTGCGCACGCCGTCATCCGGATCACGCACCGCATACTGGAGATCGTCCACAATCTGCCCCTTCTTGGTGGCGTAGCCGATGACATAGGCGGCCATGGCCCGTTCCGTCTCATCGGCGCTTTTGCGCAGTACGTGCCGGACGGTTGCGAGATCTTTGTCCACCAAGGCCGGAAACTGTAGCTGCAAATTCCGGGCCGGAGCATACTGCATCAGGCTGTGCCCATTGGTCAGGTCTTCGTCGGCCTTGCCTAATCGCACTGCGGCTTGCAGTTGCTCCATGAACTTCTGCCACGTATCCACCAGCGGCTCCGGCAAGTGAACGGACTCATCGCCGGGCGTCTCGTGGTACTCAAAAACCGATTGGCCCTTCTCCAGGATGCCGACGTAAAGGATGGCATCGCCTTTTTCGCAGCAAACCGCCTCCAACTGGGCCCGGACGACGTTGTTGACCAGTTCGATTTGTAGTTCGATTTCGCCCTTGGACTTGGGCAGCGGTTGACCGGGCTTCACCTGGAGGGCTTTTTCGATCCGCTCCTTGTTGGCCTTCCGGATGCCAAAGTAGTCAATTACCCCGATCTTGGGAACGGAAAGCGGCTGCCCCCACGAGAGAGCAGCCGCCAAT
>DASTML010000230.1:0-14266 GCA_035714175.1 Bryobacteraceae bacterium
TGAGTTTGTTTGGGATAAAAAGCCGCGACATCGTCTATTGCCGTGATGCCGCGAGCCGAAGTTGATTATGGGAGATGAAAAACTTTTCGTCAACAGAAAAGAGAACTGTATTTTTTACTACTTTACGGAATAATTCTTGACTGATTTTCGAGTCATCATTAGACTCGAACCCATGACCCTAGACAAACTAGCTAACTGGACAATCGTGGTGAGTATGCCGTTTCTGGTCGCGTTGGTTGGGTACAACCTGACGCGAAATCCGACCAGTGACAGAAATCGCGAAATTGAATCGAAAATCAAGAACGCAAAATTGACTCTTGTTGGCGAAAAAGACGGCGACGAAGCGATCGGTATTTTCCTTTCGCCGGAGTGCCGGTTCTGCACCGAAAGCGCGCCAACATACAAGAAGTTTCTGGCGGCGGCGCAAAACGGAAAAATGCGCGTGGTGGGCATTTTCCAGGAGCCAGAAAGCGCGGCCCGGGCGTACACCGGCGGATTGGGGTACGAATTGCACCGCTATGTTTCGCCGGATTCAGTGGGGATGACGGAGCGCGTCCCGACGCCCACGATGGTCCTGGTGAATCGGAAGGGCGAAGTGAAGCGAATGTGGATTGGCCGCCCGACGCCGGCGGTGGAAAAAGAAGTGCTGGATATCGTCGCGGGCCAGGGAAACCGGGGCTGACGGGGCATTGAAACGGAACGGCGGCGGCGCTACTCTTACTGCTGTGATGACCCGACGCACCTGTTTTGTAGTCGTTGCCGCCGCCCCTTTCCTTGGCGCTCAAGACCCGGGAGCCCGGGTTGCCGCCGACCGATGGCTCGCTCTTGTCGAC
The DNA here is from genome assembly GCA_035714175.1 of Bryobacteraceae bacterium. Lineage (GTDB taxonomy): Bacteria > Acidobacteriota > Terriglobia > Bryobacterales > Bryobacteraceae. The sequence continues at coordinate 834 of DASTML010000230.1, forward strand.
CAGGGAAAATATAAAGACGCCTGGAAGCAGACCAGCCAGTTTCACAAACCGCAGATTACGGGCGACGAGTGGCAAGCCCAGATTCGTTCGATGCGAGGGGCCGTGGGTGCGGTGAAAGAGCGGAAGTTTACGACAGCGCGCACGTCGAAGGAGTTGCCGGGCGCTCCGGACGGCGATTACACGATCCTGGAATTCTCCACGGCCTTTGAGAAAAAAGCGAAGGCCGTGGAGATACTGGTGCTAAGCCGCGAGGGCAATTCGTGGCGGCAGGCCGGTTACTCCATCAGCTAGCTGGGATAGGCTCCCGCAATGTAGCTGTGGAGTTGGTCAATGGTGTCTTCCTGTTCGGCGATCACTTGCTTGACAAGATCGCCGATTGATAAGACGCCGACCACCGCGCCATTGGCGACGACGGGCAGATGGCGGACGCGGTTTTCTGTCATCACGCGGAGGCAGTGCGCCACATCATCAAGCGGGCCGACTGTGAGGAGACCGGTTGACATGATCTCGCCCACGGCGGTTTCCCTGGACGACCGGCCGGCGAGAATTACTTTGCGCGTGTAGTCGCGCTCCGAAAGGATACCGAGGAGGCGTCCTTCCCCGAGAACGACGAGAGCGCCGATCCCGCGGTCCGCCATCTGCTCAATGGCAGAGTAAACGGATGCATCCGGAGCGATAGAAAAGACCCCTCGGCCCTTTCTGTCCAACAACGTTCCAACGGAAACCGATGAGCCTTTCATCGCGAATCCTCCTATGGTGGGACTAACTATACACCTTGTGTGTTTTCATGCAAGGGGGAAAGATGGTTGGTGAGAAATAAGAGTGATAGACTTCCCTGCGATGAGGGTCCTCCTATTTCTTCTCCTTGCGGGAGCGGCGCTGCCGGCGCAGGCATGGACGCCGCTATTTGACGGCAAGTCGCTGACCGGATGGGAGGCGCGCGCGACGTTCGCTCCGCCTTCGACGGGCGATTGGAAAGTGGAGAACGGAGCGCTGACGTGCGGCGGGAAGTCTCCCGGCTGGATTGCCACGAAAACAGCATTTCGAGATTTTCGTTTGCAATTAGAGTTCCGCGGCGGGGCGACGGTGAATAGCGGCGTATTTCTGCGTTCCCAGAAAGAGGGTGAGCCGCATGTGACTGGCTATGAGCTGCAGATTTGGGACATGCAGCCGGCTGGTTACTTGACGGGCAGCCTGGTAGGGTCTGTGAAGGCGTCACCTACCAAGATCAAAGCCAGCGAGTGGAATCAGTTCGATATTACGGCGAAGGGCGACCATTTTGTCGTACTGCTGAATGGACAGAAGGTGCTGGATGCGCGTGACGGCAAACATGCCGAGGGCGTAATCGGATTCCAGTGTCAGTTGAACCAGAACATCGCTTTCCGCAATATACGCGTGCAGGTTTTGAAAGGAGGCCAATAAGATGCCGATGACACGGCGTACCGCCCTGTTTGCAGTGGCTGCCTCCGCTGCTGCCCAACCAAAAACCCTGACCGCCGGGGAGGTGGTGGAACGGATCCGGCGAGCCGTCGGCGTGCCGTGGCGGGCGGAGACCGTGGACACTCTGAAGACCGGCAATACGGACACGCCGGTAACCGGAATCGCCACGACCTTCATGTCCACGTTGGATGTGATGCAGCGGGCGGTGGCGTCAGGCAAGAACATGATCATCACCCATGAGCCGACGTTCTACGCGCACGATGACGGCACGAAAGATACGGCCGGGGACTCGACGCTGCTGGCGAAGCAGGCGTTTATTGAGAAAAACCGGGTGGTGGTTTTCCGTTTTCATGACCATTGGCATATGCGGCGGCCGGATGGGATCCGGACGGGAATGTTGGCCGAACTGGGCTGGCAGCAGTATGAAAAGCCGGGTGAGCGGGTGCTGGAGATGCCGCCCACGACACTGGAGGCCTTGGCGAAGTCAATCAAGGACCGGTTGCGTATCCGGGCGATCCGGGTGATGGGGAATCCAAAGCAGACGATTGCGCGGGTGGCTCTAAATCCGGGGTATGCGAACCTGGCGGGCGCGGTGCGTGCGCTGCAGAATGCGGATGTGCTGGTGATCGGCGAGGCGCGGGAGTGGGAGGCATATGAGTATGTGCAGGACATGCTGGCCGCGGGCAGCCGCAAGTCGCTGATTGTTCTGGGCCACGCGGTATCGGAGGAGGGCGGCATGAAGGAGTGCGCCCGATGGCTGAAGCCCTTGGTCCCCGAGGTGGATGTGGCGCATGTTCCGGCGGGTGAACCTTTCTGGAGCTTGTAAGGGCGCGGTAGAATAGTGGGTTGAACAACATGTCTCCCCGGATCCGTTCTACAACAGTGATCGCTGTTCGCCGGAACGGCAAAGTAGTAATGGCAGCCGACGGCCAAGTCACTCTCGGCAGCGAAGTATTGAAAGCCAGCGCGCGGAAACTGCGCCGGCTTTACAACGGCAAGATATTGTCCGGGTTCGCTGGTTCCACGGCGGACGCATTTTCGCTGTTTTCCCGTTTCGAAACGAAGCTGGAGCAGCACAACGGCAAGTTGGACCGCGCGGTTGTGGAGCTAGCTAAAGATTGGCGGACCGATAAGGTTCTGCGACATCTGGAAGCTCTACTGCTGGTGGCGGACCCAGAGCGCACCTACATTCTTTCTGGCAATGGCGACGTGATTGAACCGGACGAGGCGTTTGCCGCCATCGGTTCAGGCGGCCCGTTTGCCAAGGCAGCGGCTATTGCTCTTTACGAAAACACCGAGCTTTCTGCGCGGGAAATCGCTGAAAAGTCCATGACCATCGCCGGCAACATTTGCATCTACACCAACCTCAATGTGATCTACGAGGAGCTCGGTTAATGGTCATTTACCTCCCTTCCCAGCATGGGAACGGCGCGGAGGAGACCCCTCTGCTTGATGAGTTGACGCCGCGAGAGATTGTTCGCGAACTCGACAAATATGTCATTGGCCAGGCCGATGCCAAGAAGGCTGTGGCGGTGGCGCTTCGCAATCGGATGCGGCGGCAACGGCTCGACCCGGACATGGCCGAAGATGTGATGCCGAAGAATATCCTGATGATCGGCTCCACGGGCGTCGGGAAGACGGAGATAGCGCGAAGGCTGGCGAAACTGGCGAACTCTCCGTTTCTGAAGGTGGAAGCGAGCAAGTTTACCGAGGTCGGGTATGTCGGCCGCGACGTGGAGTCGATGATCCGCGATCTGGTGGAGATCGCGATCGACATGATTCGCGATGAGAAGCTTGACGAGGTGGAAGAGCGGGCGGAGCGAAACGCCGAAGAGCGGCTGTTGGAACTGTTGTTGCCCAATGCGGGGGAAAGCGACGCGAAGACGCGGGAAAAACTGCTGGAGAAGCTGCACGCGGGCAAGTTGGACGAGCAGACGGTAGAGATCGACGTAAAAGACCGGATGCCGGCTTTCGAATTTATGGCTACGCCGGGGCCGGGGGCGGGCCCGGACGACATGGATATGTCGAACTTCAAAGATCTGCTGCCGGCGCTGTTCGGGTCCCGGACACGGAAGCGGAAGATGCCGGTGGCTGAGGCGCTGGACTATCTGATCCAGGAAGAAGAGCAGAAGCTGGTCGATATGGATCAGGTGACCCGCACGGCCATAGAGCGCGTGGAGAAGAGCGGGATTATTTTTCTGGACGAGATCGATAAGATTGCCGGGCGGGAAGGCGGGCAGGGTCCGGATGTGTCGCGCGAGGGCGTACAGCGCGACATTTTGCCGATTGTGGAAGGAACGACGGTGAATACACGGTATGGGTTCGTACGCACAGACCATATCCTGTTCATTGCCGCCGGTGCATTCCATGTGTCGAAACCAGCGGACCTGATTCCGGAGTTGCAAGGCCGGTTCCCGATCCGGGTGGAACTGAAGCCGTTGACGCAGGAAGACTTCATCCGCATTCTGCGGGAACCGAAGAATGCGTTGATCAAGCAGTGCCAGGCGTTGTTGGAGACGGAGGGCATCCGGCTGACATTTACCGACGACGCGATCCGGGAGTTGGCGCTGTTCGCGACGCAGTTGAACGAAGTGATGGAAAACATCGGCGCGCGGCGCCTGCACACCATCATGGAAAAGGTACTTGAAGAGATCAGCTTCGAGGGTCCGGACCTGAAAAAGAAGAACGTCAAGATTGATGCGAAGTACGTGCGGCAGCAGTTGAGCGGCATCGTGAAGGATCAGGATCTGAGCAAGTACATCTTGTGAGGCGGGCGGGCTTGGTTGCGGGCGTGGCATTACTGGCCGTTTCCTGCGGTTATGTGGGCGATCCTTTGCCTCCCGCGCTGCATATTCCGCAGCCCGTGCAGGATTTGCGGGTGCAGCAGGTGGAGTCTCAGTTGGAGGTGGCTTTCACGATCCCGCCGAAAACCACGGATAACCTGCCCACGACCGATCTAACGTTGGTGGAGCTGCGCGTGGGGCGAATGCCGGAGGGCGGCTGGAACCAGGACGCCTGGGCAGCGGGAGCGAAGGCGATCGCGCTGGACGCGACAGAGCCGGGCCCGGCGGAAGGCTCCGTGGACGTGAAGGAATATGCCGGACAGGAAATTGTGGCGGCGGTCCGGATGGAAACCAAGAAGCGGCGGTCCTCGGCGTGGTCCAACCTGGCGATTATACGGATTGAGCCCCCGGTGATTACGCCCACGGATTTCGTGGCGGCTTCGGCTGCTGATGGCGCGGTTCTCCACTGGAAGGGGCATGATGGCCCGATGCTGATTTTCCGGGACGGCGCTCCGGTGGGGGAGGGAGCGCATGGCTCCTTTACCGACAAAGGCGCAGTGCTGGGAAAGACCTACAGTTATGAGATACAGGCTCGCGGAGACAAGGCGCACGGGAAGCGCTCCGCGGAGCGGCGGTTAACCATTGAAGACCGGTTCCCGCCTGCCGCGCCGGCCGGATTGCAACTGGCGGCGGGCGCGGGGACGCTGGAGTTGACGTGGACGCCGAATCCGGAAGGGGATGTGCTTGGCTACATCGTGCAGCGCGCGGTGGGCGACGGGCCGTTCGCGGACGCGGCAAATTATCTGGACGCTCCGGCGTACACCGACCGGAACGTGCAACGCGGCATGCGATATCGCTACCGCGTGATGGCGCTTGACCTGCGCAAGAATCAAAGCGCAACCTCGCAAGAAGTGGAGATCACGGTACCTTGACCCGATTCGTACGTTTCACCCTTGACTTGACGGCGCCCGCCACGCTGACCGACGCCGCTGGCGCTCGCTATGGCGTATGGGAGGACACCCATATCCGGCCGGTTCAGAGCTTTTTCGTTCCGGAAGCGGACGGAGATCCGGTGACTGCCGATCAGGTGCGGCTGCTGCCCTCGGCGAACCCGAGCAAGATCGTCTGTGTGGGCCGCAACTATGCGGAACACGCCAAAGAGTTGGGCAACGAAGTGCCCACGGAGCCGTTGATTTTCCTGAAGCCGCCGTCATCGCTGGCCGCCGATGGTGACCCGGTAATCTATCCGGCACTCTCGCAGAATTTGCACTATGAGGGCGAGTTGGGGCTGGTCATCGGCAAACGGGCGCGCAATGTGGATGCGGCTGATTGGCGCCAGTACGTGTGGGGCTACACCTGCGTGAACGACGTGACGGCCCGGGACCTGCAGCGGAAGGATGGGCAATGGACGCGCGGGAAAGGTTTTGACACCTTTTGCCCCACGGGACGATGGTCCGTACCGGCGGAAGAAGTGGATTTTGAAAGTCTGCGCGTGCAGACCTGGCTGGACGGCAAGCTGGTGCAGGACGCGCCGGTTTCCGACATGATTTTTTCTCCGGGTGCTATTCTGGCCTACGTCACCCGGTTTTTGACTCTCGAGCCCGGCGATTTGATCGCGACGGGCACGCCTCCGGGAGTTGGCCCCATGCAAGTTGGCAGCACGGTCCGCGTTACGGTTCCTGGTTTGGGCCAGGTGGAAAACACGATCGCCGCTGAATAACCGAATTCGATTAGGAGATACATCAATGAAAATTTTTCTGGATACAGCAAACCTCGAAGAGTTGAAGAAAGGCGCCGCTTGGGGCATCGTTGACGGCGTTACCACGAACCCGTCGTTGATCGCGAAAGAAGGCAAGCCGATTGAAGAGCAGGTCCGGGCGATTTGCGACATTGTAGACGGCGACGTTAGCGCGGAAGTGGTTTCGACCGAGTTCAAAGCGATGGTGGAAGAGGGCCGGAAGTTAGCCAAGATCCACAAGAACATCATTGTGAAACTACCGCTGATCCGCGACGGTGTACAGGCTTGTAAGGCGCTGGAGAGCGAGGGCATCCGGACCAACGTTACGCTTTGCTTCCAGGCGGGGCAGGGTTTGTTGGTCGCCAAGGCGGGCGCCTATATCATTAGTCCGTTTGTGGGTCGCATTGACGACATGGGCGCCGATGGAATGATTCTGATCCAGGACCTGGTGCAGATCTACAAGAACTACGGTTTCAAAACGCAGATTCTAGCCGCCAGCCTGCGCACCCCGAACCATGTGATCCAGGCCGCCAAGGCCGGCGCGCATATCGGCACCTTACCCTTTAAAACTCTGGACGGCCTGTTCAATCATCCGCTGACCGATAAAGGACTGGATGCATTTTTGAAGGACTACGCCAAAGTTTTCGGCAATAAGTAAACCGTTCGCCGGCCGCGTCCATTGCCCAACATTCCCATTGCCGCGCCTGTTGCGGTGGGCGTTAGCGCCACCGGGGCGTTGCTTTTTCTGATCGCGCGCTATTTCCGGCGTTCCCGTTCTCCCGAGGAACGGGAACGCCGCAGGCGAATCCGCATTCACTTGAATGGACGGCTAACGGAAGCGATGGTGTATCAGGCGGACGATTCGGTTTTGCACTATGGCTACGAGATCGCCGGCGTAGCTTATGACACAACTCAGGACATTACCGCCCTGGGCGCATTTCTCCCGCGCCCGGCGGAACGGCTGGCCGGATTGGCGGCCGCCAAATATGATCCACAAAACCCGGCTAACTCGATTTTGGTCTGCGAGCATTGGCAGGGCTTCAAAGAAAGGTAAATGCAGATGAAAAAAGTGTTGCTCACTCTGGTGGCCGCGGCCGCCCTTACGATGGGTACGGCGGAAGCGAAGGCGAAACGGCCTACGAGCGTTGTGCACGTGGTGACGATCAAGTGGAAAGCTGGAACCACGCCCGAACAGATTGAATCGGCCCTGGCCGGCGCGCGAACGGTAGCCGACAGCTATAAGGGAATCACCCGCATCTGGACCAAAGCTATCAAAGTGCAGGGTGCTGGATACACGCACGCGATTGTCATGGAATTCAAAGACGAAGCAGCCCTGAAGAACTACACGGACAGCGCGGCGCAGAAGGAATGGTATAAGATCTACCTGCCGCTCCGGGAACAGTCGACCACGCACGACATCACCAACTAAGGTTTGCTTTTCAAAAAGTGACCCAAGGACCGCCGCGCGACACAGATTGTTGCGCGGCGCCCATATTGCAGCTGGCAAGACTTGCTGCTGCGGACTAGCCGGTCCCTCGCCCAGTCCACAGTCGCAAGAACGAAGCACGTGGAGCGTCCCTGCTCCACGCTCGCTTCCTCACCGGCCCTTGGGCTGGCGCTTCCAAACCGCCACAGAAACCCGATAATCAGGCTTCATAGTTGCGGGGATTTGGAACTAGGTGCGATCAACACTCACACTCTGAAAGTAGCAATCGTTGTGCCAAACGTTAACTCGTTGTAAATACGTGGGAACACGTTTTCATGACTGGTAAAGATTACGCAGTGATGCGCCATGTGCCCGTGTAGGCGTTGGCACGGCCGGGGCGTAGAAATCCGACAAGAGTGAGATTGGCGTGGCGGGCAAGATCTGTCGAGAGGGTAGTAGGGGCTCCGATTGCGGCGACGAAGGGGATGCCCGCGTGTGCGGCTTTGTGCAGGAGTTCAAAACCAGCACGGCCGCTAAGGAGGAGGCCGGTCTGCTGCAGCGGAAGTTGTCCATTGCGCATGGCCCAGCCGATCAGTTTGTCTACGGCATTGTGGCGGCCGACATCCTCGCGAACTTGGAGTAGGTCTCCACTCCTGTCGAATAGCGCGGCGGCATGAACAGCGCCGGTTTGCTGGAATTGGCCCTGTGCGTTCCCAAGCCGTTCGGGTAGGCTGGCCAGAACGGAATAAGGGATACGAAATCCGTGATCGGAAAGGGCCGGCGTCACCGGCAATTCGGGGGATCCGCAGAAGCCGCAGGCGGCCGTGGCGGCGCGCTCCCTGCCCCAGTCTACGTCTACGTCCGGTTGCAGGGCGATTTGGATGCTGCCGACGTCCAATGATCGGACCTCCGCGACATCGCCAATGCCTCCAATACGGCCCTCGCCATAAAGCAGGCCGAGGGCTAGTTCCTCGTCATTGCCCGGCGTGCGTAGAGTGATACCCCAAGCGGCGGTGCGCCGCTGGTCTTTGAACGAATATTCGACCAGGATTTGGAGGGGCGCTTCTTCCGCCAAGTAATCCTGGTCCGCACGGGCGCCGGCCGCAGACCACCGCTCCACCGGCACCCGCCGCGCCATGTTGTTTAGCCCCGCAGCGTTTCGAGGAGCGTCACGGCTTTCTTAATGTCATCGACGTGGGCGAGCTTGGCTTGATGCCGGTCGTCCATGTCCTGGTCTAGAGAGACTTCGCGCTCAATAGTCAACGGGCCGCTATAACCGATCTCTTTCAACGTGTCGATGAACGCGCCCATGCCCACGGCGCCTTCGCCCAACGGCATTTCCGTTCCGAGCGTGCCGGGCTTGGATTTGTCGGGCCAGTTGCCGTCCTTGCAGTGGATGGAGACGACGTGCTTCCCGACGAGCTTGAGCGCGGCAATCGGTTCGCTGGTGCCGTAGAGAATCAGGTTGGCCGGATCAAAGTTGAGTTTGAGGTTCGGCCGGTCGACGTCTTCCAGGAAGTGTAGGAGGGACTCGGCGGGTTCCTGGCCGGTTTCGAGGGCAAACGTGATGCCTTTTGCGGCGCAGTAATCGCAGATGCGGCGAACGAGATCGCGGACGGGAATGTAGGTAGGGTCAGCGTGGTCTTCGGGAACAAAACCGACGTGACAGGCGAAGATCGGCACGCCGATAGCGGCGGTCATGTCCACGACCTCGTAGGTCCGCTTTTCGCGAGCTTCGCGGGTCGCCGGCGGAATAAAGCCGACCGTGTCCTGCACGGTGGGAATGTCGGCGTAGCTTTCGCCGTCGTAGGCGGCAAAGACGGCGGTGACGACGAAATCTTCGTCCGCCAACGCTTTTTTATAGACCTCTCCAAGTCCGGAAAGATCCACGGCGCCGGTGAACCCCAGGTGCCCGTTCCGCAACCCCAAGGATTTCACCGCACGGATCATCTTAAGGGGTTCGTGGTCGCCCCAGAACATCAAACCGACTTCGAGTGGACGCAGTGTGGCCATGACCCAACCAGTCTCGCAACGGGCTACAGAATGTGCAACTGCTTGCTTTCGAGCTTGAGCAGATGTTCCTTGGTGGGCAAGCCGCCGCCGAAGCCGGTGAGTTTGCCGTTGCTGCCTATGACGCGATGGCAAGGAATAATGATGGGGATCGGATTTGCCCCGTTGGCGGCTCCCACGGCACGGATAGCATTGGGGCGGCCAATCTGGCGGGCGACTGCGCTGTAGCTGGTGGTTTCGCCGTACGGGATGGTGAGGAGGGCATCCCAAACGCTTTGCTGAAAGGGAGTGCCTTCAGGTGCGAGAGATAAGTCAAAATCGGTCAGTTTGCCGGCGAAGTAGGCCTTTAGCTGGTCAATGGCGTCGCGAAATGGGGCGCGATCCACAATCCAGGCTTCTTCCTGGCGGCCAAAGAAACGGAGTTGCCGGAGAGCTCGACGGTCGCCGGCGAGCACCAGCGGGCCAATCGGCGTTTCCATGCGCCAACAAGCGAGTTGATCGACGGCGTTTGGCAGACGGCTACCCTTACTTTTGCTTGGCCTTTTCGATAGCGGCTTCGGCCTGCTCGGCGAGTTCCTTCACTTTGGCTGAAGCTTGATCCAGGTACGGCTCGGCTTTGTCGGCCAGCTCTTTCGCCTTCTCATCGGCTACTTCGAGCGCGGCCTTGGCGAGCGTCTCTACCTTCTCCGCGAGATCCTTGGCGGACTCGGTAACTTTCTGCGCTGCCTCTTTTATTTCCTCATTCATGGCAACTCGATTGTACCTGTTGCGCCTTGTAAGGTGTGCAGGAGTATTCTCACAACTCGCGGGTTCTGCCGGTGTGGGTGGCGGTCATTCTTACAGTACCGCTTGCCCTGGGAACCGCCGATGTATTCGGCCCTGGCTGGTCGAAGGACGCCGCGGCAGGATTGCCGCTTTTTATCGTGTTCTGGTACCTGCTGGGGGCGATCTATTGCAACCGCTACTGGGTACGCGTGACCTGGGAGGGGATTACACAGGGGCACGGTCCTGTTCCGTTCGGTCCTGCGCCACCGCTGACGCCCCGTTCCGATGTGGCAAAAGTGTATGTGCGGCACGCGGTCCTGTCGGGCCGGTTCGGCAGTCATCCCTATCTGGCCGCCGGCGTGGAGAAGATCGATGGATCCTGGATGGACCTTTCGCCATGGCCGATGGAAGACGAGAAGGTGTGGGCTGAGGCGAAAGCCATTGCCGATGCGCTGGCATGGCCGTACCCGGTGGCCGAGTTGTGGGGACGGCCTCCCAAAATGGATTGGGGCGCCGCCAAACCCGTTCTCTACTGGAGCTGCGCGGTGGTCGCGGGTTTCTGTTGGGGGCTCTGCGTCGAACTGTTTCTCCGCCACTAGGGGGCGGAAGGGGATACGATGTAGGCAGGATTACTATGCCCAGCCTCCGTCCCTACTGGGTCCTGACCGCCGGCGCCGTTGCCGCTGTTGGGATTCTGGCCCAAACCGCAGCTACGCCGCGCGTCGATTTCGTCCGCGATATACAGCCCATTTTGCAGACTTCCTGCCAGGGTTGCCATGGTCCGAAGGCCCAAATGGGCCAGCTACGGCTGGATGCAAAAGCGGCTGCCTTTACGGGCGGGTTGTCCCATAAAGTAGTGGTTCCTGGTAAGAGCGCGGAAAGTACGCTGTATCAGCGCGTGGCTGGAACGTCGGACCAGGCGCGGATGCCGATGGGGGCAAAAGCGCTGGCTCCCGAGAAAATTGATCTGATTAAACGCTGGATCGACGAGGGCGCGGATTGGCCGGAAACGCTCGGCGCGAAAGCGGTGGAGATCAAGAAGCATTGGGCGTACGTGGCGCCTGTGAAAGCGGCTCTGCCGGCGGTGAAGAATCCGGCATGGGGACCGGGGGCGATTGACCGCTTTGTTCTGGCGAAGCTGGAAACGGAAGGCTTGGCGCCTTCTCCCGAAGCGGACAAAGTGACGCTATTGCGACGTCTGCATCTCGACATTACTGGTTTGCCGCCGACACCGCAAGAAGCGGATGCATTCCTGGCGGACAAAAGCGCCAATGCGTATGAAAAGCAGGTGGACCGTCTGCTGGCATCGCCGCACTACGGCGAACGGTGGGCGCGGTACTGGCTGGACGCGGCGCGGTACGCCGATTCGGACGGCTATGAAAAGGATAAATCCCGGGAAGTTTGGTTCTGGCGCGACTGGGTCATCAACTCGCTAAACAAGGATCTAGGCTATGACCGGTTTCTGACGGAACAGTTGGCCGGCGATCTGCTGCCCAATGCGACGCAGGACCAGCGGGTAGCCACTGGTTTCCTGCGGAACTCGATGATCAACGAAGAGGGCGGCATCGACCCGGAACAGTTCCGTATGGAGGCGATGTTCGACCGGATGGATGCGGTGGGCAAGGCGATGCTCGGCGTTACCATTCAATGCGCACAGTGCCACAACCACAAATACGATCCGCTGACGCAGGAAGAGTATTACAAGCTATTTGCTTTCCTCAACAATTCGCATGAGGCGAACGCGGCGGTGTACACGGCGGCCGAACAACAGAAACGCGCGGAGATCTTCCGGCAGGTGCGCGAGATCGAACAGGATCTGCAGCATAAGACGCCGGACTGGCAGGCGAAGATGGCGGCTTGGGAGTCCGGAATCCGCGTGAAGCAACCGCGATGGGAAGTGCTGACTCCGGATATCGACGATATTGCTACTGGCGGGCAGAAGTATACGCAATTGCCGGACGGATCGGTTCTGGCGGGCGGCTATGCGCCAACGAAATTCAAGCCCCAGTTTACGCTGCGGACGAAGATGCGAAACATCCGTGCGGTGCGGTTGGAACTGCTGAACGATCCGAATTTGCCTCGCAATGGTCCGGGGCGCTCGGTTCTAGGGACGGCCGCTCTGACGGAGTTTGAAGTCAACGCGACGCCGGCGGGCGTGAAAGACGCCAAACCGGTGAAAGTGAAAATCGCCAGCGCCACGGCGGACGTGAACCCTCCAGAAACGCAGATTCCCAGCATGTATTGGGACAAGACGAACCGTCGCCGCGTGACTGGGCCGATTGATTTCGCGATTGACGGCATTGAAGAAACGGCCTGGGGCACGGACAATGGCCCCGGCCGCAGGAATCAGCCACGGCAGGCCGTTTTTGTATTTGCTGAGCCGGTCGACTTCCCCGAAGGAGCGGTGCTGGAGGTATTTCTCTCGCAACGTCACGGCGGTTGGAATAGCGATGACAATATGAATCACAATCTCGGCCGTTTCCGTCTGTCTGTGACGGACGCGCCGGGCGCCGAAGCAAATCCCCTGCCTGCCGCCGGGCAGACGGCGGCGCTGTTCTCCCTGTGGCGAGCCACGGTTCCGGCTTGGCAACAGCAGAACGACGCGATTGAAAATCTGTGGCGGCAACATCCGGAAGGCACGACGCAGCTTGTCATGAGCGAACGCCGGGAGACGCGCGAGACGCATTTGCTGCTGCGCGGCGATTTCCTGAAACCCGGCAAAACCGTGCAGCCCGGAACGCCCGCCTTCTTGAACCCTGCCCCTGCGGATGCCGAAGTGAACCGCTTGACGCTGGCCCATTGGATGACGGATCGCCAAGCGCCGACGGTGGCGCGCTCCATTGTGAACCGCATCTGGCAGGCCTACTTCGGAACAGGCATTGTGGCGACCTCCGAAGACCTGGGCAAGCAGGCGGAGACGCCCTCGCATCCGGAACTGTTGGACTGGCTGGCCGTGGACCTGATGGACAACGGCTGGAGTCTGAAGAAACTGCACAAGCAGATTGCGATGAGTCAGACATACCGGCAGTCGTCCAAGGTAAGTGAGGAGTTGTATGCGAAAGATCCGTACAACCGGTTGCTGGCGCGCGGCCCCCGCTTCCGCGTCGACGCGGAGATTGTGCGCGATATCGCCCTGGCTGCCAGCGGGCTTTTGAATGAAAAGGTCGGCGGACCGAGTGTCTATCCGCCGGCGCCGGAATTCCTATTCCAGCCGCCCACCAGCTACGGCCCGAAGAACTGGTACGAAGAAAAGGGCCCCAATCGCTATCGC
>DASTML010000231.1:0-35265 GCA_035714175.1 Bryobacteraceae bacterium
CAATGGCACGCCGCGTGCAAGTCTTGTAGCGACTACTATGGACGCGATTGGAATAGCGGCAGCAAGCGGAATCCGGGCTCGTATGGAGAGTCTGGAGATTCTCGCCAACAATCTTGCAAACGCCAGCACCTCCGGATTCAAGGCAGATCGCGAACGGTACAGCACCTACTGGTCGGCCGAGTCGACTTCGGCGTTGGATGGCGGACGCGGAGGGGGCGGGGTTTCGCCAGTCGTTGAGAAAAATTGGATTGACTTTTCGCAGGGCGCCATCACCCGGACTGGCGTGCAAACCCACTTGGCCATGACGGGCCCTGGGTTTCTCTCCGTGCGCCGTGGAACCGAGACGCTGTACACCAGAAATGGAGAACTGCAGATCAGTGCCCGCGGCACCCTGGTCAATGGCGAGGGTCTAGATGTGATGGGGGCCAATGGTCAGCCGGTTCGCTTGGATGCGGCGCAGTCGCTCGAAATTCGAGCAGACGGAACTGTGTGGCAGGGCGGCGCACAAGCTGGCCGTATCCGGCTTACGGAATTTTCCGATCCACAGGCGTTGCAAAAGGCCGGACATACCTACTTTCGTTGGCCGGGACCAGAAGAACAGGTTCGCGCGGCGGCGGGCACGCAAGTCATTCAGGGCGCTGTGGAGTCGGCCAACACGGGGCCCGCGGAAGGCGCGGTACGGATGGTGAACGTATTGCGTCAGTTTGAATCACTGCAAAAGGCGCTGCAGCTTGGCAACGAGATGAGCCGCCGGCTGGTGGAGGAAGTCGCCAAAGTATGACTACAAACGGAGGAAACGTATGATTCGCGCCCTATTCAGTGCGGGAAGCGGGATGTCAGCCCAGCAGACAAACGTCGACAATATTGCGCACAATCTGGCAAACGCAAATACGGTGGGTTTCAAAATGCGCCGTGCGCAGTTCCAGGATCTGCTTTACCAAAACCTCATTCAGCCGGGTGCCGCGGCCGGAACGCAAACGGTAGTCCCCAGCGGTCTGCAGATCGGTCTTGGCGCGCGCACGTCCTCCAACGAAATCATCTTTAATCAGGGCAGCTTTTTGCAGACCAACAATCCTCTGGACCTGGTGATTGAGGGGCGCGGATTTTTTGAGGTGCGGCGTCCGACCGGTGAGATTGCCTATACGCGCGCAGGCCAGTTTCAACTGAATCGTGACGGAATTCTGGTGACCGGCGACGGTGACCCACTAGAACCGCAAATCACCATACCAGCCGAAGCGCAGTCGGTCACGGTAGCTACCGACGGGACGGTCAGCTTTACTCAGGCCGGACAGCAGGCGGCGCAACTCGCCGGACAGATTCAGTTAGCCACCTTTGTAAACCCAGCGGGAATGAACATGATCGGCCGGAATTTGTTCCTGCCGACCGATGCGTCTGGGGAACCGACCATCGGCAATCCCGGGGGCCAGGAAGGGGCAGGCAGCCTGATGCAGGGCTACGTGGAGCAGTCCAACGTGAGTGTGGTGGAAGAGTTTATCAATCTGATCATGAGCCAGCGCGCTTATGAGGCGAATTCCAAAGTGGTGCGAGCCGCCGATGAGATGTATCAGCAGATCAATAACATTACTCGTTAGCCTCGGGCTGATGATGGGACGCGGGAGCTACGCTACCGACGCGTGCGTGCTTGTGGACGGCGCCCGCATACGAGCTTCCGATCTGGCAGGCGTCGTTTCTGCATTCGCCCAGTTGCCGCCGGACAAAGATCTAGGGCCTGCGCCGGCAGGAACATTGGTGCGTCTGTATCAACGCGGGCAGTTGGCCGCCCTCCTTCCTGGACCGTCCGCTGATTTGCCGGAACGGCTCTGCGTACAACGTAAACGTAAAGCCATCCCACTAGAGGAATGGCAGGCCTCGATTGAGCGGGCGGTGAAAACCGCTTGCGGCGAGATTTCCGTAAGAATCAAGGTGGTGGAGACGCCGCGCCACCGATATCCGAGCGGAACCATTGAGTTTCACCGTTCCGGGATTGCGGCCAGCCGCGGATCGGCGTTGCTGTGGCGAGGTTCCTTGACGACGCCGGACAAAAGCACCGTGCCGGTGTGGATTCGCGCGGAACTACAAACCCTGCGCCATGCACGGATAGTGGTGAGGCCTATCGCCATGGGCACTGTTGTTGTCGCTGAAGATTTCAAGCGAGAGGAAGCCTGGACGTCAGGTATTTGCGAGGCAGAAAAAGAGTCATGGGAGCCGATCGGCCGCGTCGCGCGCCATCCGATTCCCATTGGAGAAGAGCTTCGAAGAGAGGCGTTGCGGATTCCGCCCGCTATCAAGCGGGGCGACGCCGTCGAGGTGGAAGCGAAGGCGGGGGCCGCACGTATTCGCATACCTGCTGTTGCCGAGCAGGATGCGGAAGTGGGCGAGACTGCGCCGTTTCGCAGCAGTTGGAACGGGGCCAAAATTGCCGGCCGTGTTTTGAGCAGTCAGAGAGCAAGGGTGGAGTAATGCGTATTGGCTTGATTTTGGTAGGGGTGGTGTTTTCGTCCTGGAGCGCTCCCAGGAAGGGAACGGAGCCGTGCACGATGGATGCCGCCGATTCGAAGACCTGTTCTGTCCTGGACCGCTATCTGCTGTCTGTCGCCAGCGATTCTCCGCGTTTCTCGGCAGGAAGCAGCCCTGGGTCCACCTACTCGCCGGGCGGCCGCATGACCGACCTCGGACGTGACTTCCGCGCCCTTTTCACTGGAGATACCGTCACCGTTGTCGTCAGCGATCGCGCGACAGCCGTAGCCAGCGGGACAACGAATACCAGCCGGAAGTCCAGCGTTTCCGCCGGCGTACAAGCAGCGCTGGGGCCCGTGAAGGCTGCGGGTCCGCTCGCCAATCTGGCGGGCGCTACGGGTGACACGAAATTACAAGGAACTGGATCCACGACACGCACAATGCAGTTGCAGACAACAGTGACAACGTTGGTGGAGCGCGTGCTGCCAAATGGCAACTTGCTATTGCGAGGAAGTAAGACTATCGCCGTCAATTCGGAGCGGCAGGTTGTCGAGATTCGTGGAATTGTCCGCCCGGAGGATCTGCAGGCGGGCAATACAATCGCTAGCGATCGTGTTGCGATGCTGGATATCAAAGTCAATGGGAAAGGCGTCGTGGGCGACTCGGTTCGCCGTCCGTTTATCTTGTACCGCTTGTTGATGGGCCTGCTGCCTATCTAGCAGAGCGACGCCGAAGGAATTTCTATGTACTTGCGAAAAAACTGGATCCGCGTGATTCTGATTCCCGCCTTCTTTGCGAATATTGCGACGGCAGCCGTCAGCCGGGTGAAGGACCTCGCCTCTCTGGAAGGAATTCGTGACAACCAGTTGGTGGGTTATGGAATCGTTGTCGGATTGAATGGCACAGGCGACAAACGCCAGACCGTCTTCGCGGCACAAAGTCTCGCCAATATGCTCAACCGCATGGGCGTCTCTGTGAATCCCACGGCGCTGCAAGCCAAAAACATTGCGGCCGTCATGGTAACTGCGACTCTCCCGCCATTCGCTCAACCTGGTACGAAGATTGACGTCACCGTGGGAACGGTTGGCGACGCTTCGAATCTGCAGGGCGGCCAGCTTTTGCTGACGAGCCTCCGAGGCGGCGATGGACAGGTCTACGCGGTTGCGCAAGGCGCCATCGTGACCGCCGGTTTTATTGCGGGCCGTGCCGGCAACTCACAGACAGTCAATCATCCGACAGCTGGGCGCGTCCCGAGCGGAGCAATTGTGGAACAGGCAGCTCCCTCAGTGATTGCCGAGGGTACGTTGCGATGGCAGCTTCTGCGCGCCGATTTCACAACAGCCGCGCGCCTGGCGGCAGCGATCAACGGCAAGTTCGCCGCTGGCCTGCCGGCTGTCGCACGCGCTTCCAACGCCGGTCTCGTGGAAGTGAATACTCCGCCGGAATGGAAAGCCCGCCCTGTCGAATTTATTGCTGCCATTGAAGGCCTCACATTGGACTCCGATCGGAAGCAGCGCCTGATTCTCAACGAACGAACAGGGACAATCGTGATGGGCAAAGATGTACGCATTGCGCCTGTCTCGATTTTTCACGGCAGCCTTTCGGTAGAAGTCCAGACACAGTTCGACGTCTCCCAACCTGCCCCTTTGTCTGAGGGCAAGACTACCGTGGTGCCTTCCGTAGGAGTTGGTTCGAAAGAAGATGTCGCCAAGGTTGTGCAGCTGAAAGAAGGGGCTACCGTGGACGAACTCGTGCGCGGCCTTCAGAAAATCGGGGCTACGCCGCGCGAAGTTATCGCTATTTTGCAAAGCCTACAAAGTGCTGGTGCTCTGGACGCGGAAGTGCAGGTGATTTAAACATGGAACTTGACGCCCTACAGAGAACGCAACGGACAGATTTTGGCGATGTGCAAAAGGTGAAAGACTCCAAATCGGCCGCCCATGAATTTGAAGCGCTGCTGATCGGTCAACTGATGGCCTCGGCATTTTCGCCCGATCAGATGGGCCTGGGAGGGGAAATGGACTCTGGCGCACAAACCATGCTTGACTTTGGTCGGGAACACCTTTCGCGAGTGATTGCCGAAGGTGGTGGGCTTGGGCTAGGCAAAATGATTGAGGCAGGTCTGTCCAAAGACAAACCTGCCTCAATCTCCTCTTTACTTACGCGCTGAGCCGCAACGGCCCGGCGTGTTCGTATTCCGGTTCTTCCTCTTTCAGTTGACTCCAGGCATCCAACAGGATCGTCAATAGACGCTCCGCTTCCGCCAGCGGTGCATCGATCTGTTCAATGTTTGCATCCCCAAGACGTTTGTGAATGTAAACGTACAACTCAGCCAAGTTGTCCGCCACTTCGCCGCCTATTTCCTTGTTCAGGCTCACTGTAAGTTCCTGCACGATTGCGCAGGCTTTCGTGATCGCGGAGGACCGCTCCCGTATTTCCCCATTCGCCAAAGCAGTACGCGCTGCGCGAACGGACTGAATCGCCCCCCGGTACAGTGCCCGGACCAGCTCCAGCGGGCTTGCCCCGAGAATATCCCAATCTTGTTGATTTTTATAGGCTTGGATCGACATTCACTCTGCTTTCGTTGCCACTTAACTATCTCTTCGGTGAAACAGGGAGGAGCTTGAGAGAATGATTTTCCAATTTAGCGGGAACGCATCTCTTCCGCTAAACGCAGGGTGTACTCCGGTGGAAGTTGCCGGATTACCTCCTTCGTCTGACGGTCGATAATGCGCATGAGCGGCCGGCGAGTCTCCCGGTCCAATACAAACGTCAGTTCGTAGTTTTCTCCGAAAAACTCCGTCGCATTGATGGCCTTAATGGCCTTTACCAATTCGCGGCGTTCCGTCGCCTGTTGCTGATCCAATTTTGAATCTGTCAACGGCGCCGGCAGTGCAATTTTTTCTATTGCCTTCGTATCCATACAGTTCGCCTCCACTATTCGGGTGGTCTTGTATGGCTTATCGGAAAGTTCTGATGGAACTTAAAAATTTTTGTACTAATCGAACGGACTAGGCCAGGTTCAGAACCTTCATGGTCGTGCCCCGCTCTTTTTCGATCTTCTGTTGCAGGAGCATGATGCCATAGATCAACTGTTCCGGTCGCGGCGGGCATCCGGGAACATATACGTCCACCGGGATCACCTGATTCACGGGCACAATGGCATAATTGCTGAACACGCCCGTCGACGTAGCGCATGCGCCCATCGAGATCACCCATTTCGGTTCCGGCATCTGCTGGTACAACTGGCGGATAACGGGAGCCATCTTGTTGGAAACCCGGCCCGCAATGATCATCAGGTCCGCCTGCCGCGGCGTACCGCGGAATACTTCCGCGCCGAAACGGGAGATGTCGAAGCGCGACGCGCTCATAGCCATCATTTCGATGGCGCAGCACGCCAATCCGAACGTCATCGGCCAGATCGAGTTCTTGCGGCCCCAGTTAATCGCCTTGTCGATCGTCGTAAACATAACGCTATCGGCAAGTTCCTGCGGCACCACGTCATCGACGTGATTAAAGAGTTCTTCCGGGGCGACGGGTACAACACGCTGTTCCATGAGTTTCCTCTATCAGTATGCCACGCGCCGACCCACGAGTTGCCGCCGCCCCCGCCGGAAGTGGACACTGAGAAATTACATGCCCAACGAACCGGTGGTGACTCGGTACCAGTTTCCTTCTGCTGATACGGCTTCCGCGCTCCAGCGGTTGGCCGCCGCCCACGGCATACAGGATGTCTATTGGGATATCTGGGGCCGGGAGCACCGGCCCGGCGAGGAAGTCCAACGTGCCGTCCTTGCCTCCCTGGGAATCGACGCCTCCACCACGGAAACCCTGGACGCCGCCATGCGCCAATGGCTGCACGCGGAGCGCCTCGCCCTGCTGCCTCCCTGTGCCGTTACCTCTACGGCTGAGCCCTGGATTCCGGCCGCCATTGCCGGTTCTCCTTCCGGTGCTTACCGTCTCACCGTTACGTTGGAAGACGGAACCTTCGTCGCTCGCGAAGGCCAACTAGATGCCGTTGCCGTTCTCGAGACCATTTCCGAAGGGGACGCCGACTGGACCCGCATTGCTCTTCCGCTCCCGGACGGCCTCGCCCACGGTTACCACAAGGCGGCGCTCAGTGCCAACGGATCCCATGCCGCCTGCGAGCTCATACACTGCCCGGACCGCGTTTTCTCTCCCCCGCAGGTCGGTGAGGAGGGGCGTCTTGCCGGCATTGCCATTAGTCTTTACGGCCTCCGCTCCTCGCGCAATTGGGGCGCCGGCGACTTCGCCGATCTCAAACAGTTCTGCACGTGGGCCCATCGGGAAACCGGAGCCGGTTTCGTCGCGCTCAACCCCCTGCACGCCCTTGCCAACCGGTCGCCTTACAATACCAGTCCGTATCTCCCTGCTTCCACGTTCTACCGCAACTTCCTCTATCTCGACATGGAGTCGATTCCGGAGTATGCCCAGTCTCCGCTCGCCCAGCGCGTGCGCGCCGCAGCCGAACCGCACATTGCCGGACTCCGCAACGAAGAATTCGTCGCCTATGAAGGCGTGGCGAAACTGAAACGGTTCGTACTCCAGATTCTTTATCGCCAGTTCCTGCGCGGCGACGCGGTGCGGCGCTCCGAATTTGACGCCTTCCGACGGCGCGAAGGCCGCCTGTTGGAGCGTTTTGCCGTCTACTCCGCGCTCGATGAATTCCTGCACCGCGCCGATCCCAACCTCTGGATCTGGCCCGATTGGCCGGCCGCCTATCAGGATCCTGACTCTCCCGAGGTCGTCGCATTCACGCAGCGTGAATGGCGCCGCGTCGAGTTTTGGCAGTTCGTCTATTGGCTGGTGGATACGCAGGTAGCTGACGCACAGGCGCACGCCGAATCGCTCGGCATGCCAATTGGTCTGTATCACGATCTCGCCCTCGCCACCGACCGTTGCGGCTCGGATCTCTGGGCGCACCGTCCCTATTTCGCTCACGGCTGCCGGGTCGGCGCTCCTCCCGATGACTTTTCCCCCAAAGGGCAGGATTGGTCGTTCCCTCCGCCGGACGCTGCGCGCCATCGTGCCGATGGTTATCGGCTTTTCGCCGCCGCGATTCGGAACAACAGCCGTCACGGCGGTGCGCTCCGCATCGATCACGTCATGCGCTTCTTCCGCCTCTATTGGATTCCGGAAGGCAAAGACGCTACGCAGGGCACGTATGTGCGGGAGCCCTGGCTGGATCTGTTGCGCATTGTGGCGCTGGAAAGCCATCGGAATCGGGTCATGGTCATCGGCGAAGACCTCGGTACCGTGGAGGATTATGTGCGTCAGGGGTTGGCCCTGTTTGGCGTCCTCAGCTATCGGCTTCTCTACTTTGAAAAAAAGGAAGAGGGGAAGTTCAAGAGGCCGGACGAATATCCGCTCCAAGCTGTCGTCAGTTCCACCACGCATGATCTTCCCACGCTCGCCGGCTACTGGCTGGGCCGCGATATTGAATCGCGAAAGGCGGCTGGCCTGCTGCCCAATGAGCAGGCGTATCACGAACAGTTGCGCGCCCGGTTGGAGGATAAGCACAAGCTCATCGAAGTGCTGCACGACCTGCATCTCTTGCCGGACGGCTATCCGCGCGACGCGGCCCAATCCGTGGAGTTGACGGGCGAATTGCACAACGCGGTTATTGGCTTTCTCGCGTCTGCCCATTCGCGGCTCTTTGTCCTGAACCAGGAGGATCTGACCAAGGAGACCGAACAGCAGAATCTGCCGGGCTCCACTTGGGAATATCCGAATTGGCGGCGGAAAATGCGCTATACGGTGGAGGAACTCGAAACCGGCGGCCTCGTCAGCGATTTCACGCGGATGTTGCGTCATTGGCTCGAACATACGGGGCGAACGGCTGCGGTTGTCGCCGTGTAATGCGTCCGACATTGGATATTTACCAACTCGATATCGTGCGTTGATAGGGTTGTAAACCCCGCTTGATAGTTCAAGAGGGATGCGACTATTTCTACCTTTCTGTTTCTGCGCGGCGTCCGTTTTCGCCCAGGATTTCAAGACCCGGAGGCTGGGCGGCTTTACGACGGGAGTTTATGACAGCGGCGCCGCCGAAATCGCGGCGTACGATGCTTCCGCGAAGCGCCTATTTTTCGTCAACGCCCATGTTCCCGCCATCGAAGCCTTGGATATTTCCGACCCGTCCCGTCCCGTCGCCGTTTTCCGTCTCTTCATTCCGGCCCAGTATGGGAAGGTGGCCAATAGCGTCGCGGTGAAAAATGGCATCCTTGCCGTCGCCGTGGAAGCGGAGCCGAAGACCGATCCCGGTCACGTGGTTTTCTACGACGGGAACGGCAATTTCCAAGGGGCCGTCAAGGTTGGAGCGCAGCCCGACATGGTCGCTTTTACGCCCGACGGCAAGTCCGTTCTAACCGCCAATGAAGGCGAGCCCAGCGCGGATTACAAAGTAGACCCGGAGGGCTCAGTCTCGATGATCGACATTAGCCACGGTGTGATCGGCATTACGGAGGCCTCTGTTCGCACGGCCGATTTTAAAGCGTTCAAAAAGGAAGATCTGGACGCCTCCGTTCGCATCTATGGCCGCAACGCCACGGTCGCGCAGGACATAGAACCGGAATATATCTCCTTCTCCGGCGATTCGAAGACCGCCTTTGTCACGCTTCAGGAAAATAACGCCATTGGCATCCTGGACATCGCCGCCGGCAAGTTCACCAAGATTGCGGGGCTTGGCTTCAAGGACCATTCCAAGCCCGGCAACGGCATTGACGCCAGCGATCGCGACAACGCCATCAATATCGCCAACTGGCCCGTTCTCGGCATGTATCTCCCCGATGGCATTGCGGCCTTCGAAGCGAAAGGCAAAACGTGGCTGATCACCGCCAACGAAGGCGATGCCCGCGAGTGGGGCGACTTCGTGGAAGAGGCTCGCATCGGTTCCCTGAACCTGGACCCGCAAGCCTTCCCGAATGCCGCCGACCTAAAGACCAACGCCAAGCTAGGCCGCCTGAACGTCTCCAAGTACATGGGCGACGAAGACGGCGATGGTGATTACGACAAACTCTACGTCCTGGGCGGCCGTTCGTTCTCCATCTGGAATACGGAAGGAAAGTTGGTGTGGGACAGCGGCGATCAGTTCGAAAAAATCACGGCCGAACGCTACCCCGAATATTTCAACGCCTCCAGCACCAACACCACGCGCGACGACCGCAGCGACAATAAAGGGCCGGAGCCGGAGGGCGTCACAGTGGCCGCTTTGAATGGCCGCCTCTACGCCTTTATCTGCCTGGAACGCATCGGCGGTTTCATGATCTATGACGTCAGCGATCCGGAAGCCCCAAAGTTCGTCAACTACACCAATAACCGTGACTTCAACGGCAATCCCGAAGCGGGCACGGCGGGCGACTTGGCGCCTGAGGGCATTCTCGTCATCCCGGCGGCCGAGAGTCCCAACGGCGAGTCCCTGCTTGTCACTGCCAACGAAACCAGCGGTAGCGTGAGCCTCTATTCGCTGACGGCGCCCGTGGCGGCCGCTGTAACGGAAGCCCGGCTCGCAGCCGGAAACGTGTCCACCACGCAACGGGAGATGACCTTCGACGGCAGCCCGTCTACTGGTAGCGGCCTCAAATATAAGTGGGTAGTGAAAGGCGCGACTGCTGGTGTTTTCCCGCAGGCCGCGGATACGCCAAAAATCACAGTGCAGTTTGCGCAGCCGTTTGCCGCCTACACCGTGGAACTCACGGTGACGGATGCCTCCGGGGCGACCTCCACGGCCAGCCGGATCGTGACTTACATGGGCCGATAACGGTTTCCCCGGTCCTGGTGCGCGTGGCCTCTTCTTACCGGGGCCACGCGTATAATTTTCATGATGCAACGAGCATTTTTGCTCCTCATGGCCGCTGTCTGCGCCTGGTCGGCTGAGGATGACTGGGCAAATCTCGCGCAATTGAAGGCCGGCGACCGCGTTGCCGTAGTGAACGCCGGAATGGCCACAGCCACGGGCGATTTTCGCGCCTCGAACACTGATTCTCTTACCGTGCGTGTCGACGGGCAGGAGCGGCAATTCGCTCGTGCCTCCGTGGTTCGCATCTCCCGGTTGGGGCATGCGCATCGTGTGCGGAACGCTGTAATTTTGGGCGCGGTGGGAGGCGTCGTGGGCGCCGCGGCGTTCCGTTTCGGCAACGGCTGTGCGGAAACGAACGACGGGTGCCGGAATGCGGCTTTGGCTTCTTTGGGCGGGGCCGGGGCGGGCGCGGCGATTGGCGCTTTGCTCCCCTCCCGTCCTCAGGTTGTTTACCGCGCGGCAAAGCTGCCGCAAAAATAGACGTTACAAGT
This sequence comes from Bryobacteraceae bacterium, assembly GCA_035714175.1. Classification (GTDB taxonomy): domain Bacteria; phylum Acidobacteriota; class Terriglobia; order Bryobacterales; family Bryobacteraceae. Next base: position 10,768 of record DASTML010000231.1, read on the forward strand.
GCTTGCGCAGGAACGTCCAGGCGATGTCGCCGCGCCACTCGTGCCCGCCGTCGAATTCCAGGAACTCGAACGCTCCCCCGGTGCATAGTGTGTCTGCGCCTCGGCCGCCGCCCGCCGCACCATGTCGATGGGAAGTCCCTCGTCCTTCACGCCGTTTTGAATCTGCAGCGCGCGCGGAGCGATCAGCGCAGCCAGGTCGGAGCCGGGCATGTCTACGGGACGTCCTTCCGGTACGGCTGCCTTGGTGGCCTCGCGGTCGCGGATGGAGCAGGACGCAACGCCTACTTTTATGCGCGGGTCCACCGCCATCGTGTACAGCGTGAAGTAGCCTCCGTAGGACAGGCCAATCATGCCCACTCGTTGCGGGTCCACCTCCGGCCGCCGGATCATGACGTCCAGGGAACGGGAGATGCGCATCGTCTCCACTCCCATCAGGCTCGTTCCTAGCTTGCGGAATGCGGCGTCCATGTCGCGGCGTACCTCGGCCGGAATCGGCGTTCCTGTGTCGCGGTCGCGGAACGGATGCATGAGCAGAAGGGGCGCCCACACCACGTACCCTTCTTTCGCTGCGCCTCGGATCATGTCTTTGTAGTTGCCGCCGCCCTTGAACAGCGCCAGTTCCGGATAGCCTCCGCCGCCGTGCTGCGCAATCACAAGCGGCGCGGGCAGCGTCCGGTTCCGGGGGACCAGATAAAGGCCATAGACCTCCATCTCGGGCGATACCGGCGCCCAGGCGCGGTAATAGGTGGCGATGGCGTCTTCCCCGATCTTTTCCATCCGTTCGCGGTACGGGCCCACAAAACCGGGCGGCGGGTAACCTACTTTAGTTTGGAACTCGCGGCGCAACGGCTCTTTGTCCTTTTCGCGTTCCAGCCGTTCGGCGAAACGCAGGAACTGCCCGTAGCTGGCCTCGCGATAGCGCCGCGAAGCCGGAATTTCTTCCTCCAGCAAGGCGGAACTTCCCGCTGCGTAAAAGCGGATGTTGTCCAACTCCACCCAACTCCGCTCTCCCCCCGGGCGCGCCATCTCGAACGCCAGCATTGTCAGACGTCCCGTATCCACCTTGCCCGCAAACGGAATCCGGACGGAGTTCCAGGACGTTGCGGCGGTGAAGCTGTACGAAGCGCCCTGCACGCGCAGAGAATACCTGCCCTCGCCGCGGACATCGAACTCCACCCCCGCGTAGGCGCTCGCGTCCATCGGCTCCACCGCTCCTCTCGTCAGCGGCAGGTTCATACGGGCGTAAGGAGCCGCGGAGTCGGAGAATTTTGCCTGGAAGGACAACGCGTGGCCGCCATCGCTGCGCGGCACGCGCTGGTAGATCATTTCCGTCCGATCCTGCCCGGTGTCCGTGGCATTGATCCACCGGGTATCCAAGCGGCTGCGGCCGTTCGTGGATTCAAAGTCGTCCAGTAGCGCTGGCGCGATCCGCTCAGGCGTCGGTGTGGGTCCGTTATTTCGGATCGCTTGGGTCAGCGCAGCCACATCGACCAGTCTTCCGCTCTGCACCACCCGGTCTACCTTTTCGATATCACCAATCCTCTCGTCCGGCCTTCCGTCGACGATGAGCAGATCGGCGATCTTGCCCGGAGTCAGCTCTCCGCGTTCCCGCGACCGCACCACCTGCGCGGCGTTCCTCGTCGCTGCCCGTATCGCTTCCACCGGTCCCAGCCCGGCTTCGGAAAGGAGGGTAATTTCGCGCAGTGACGCCCAACCGTGATGCGTGCCCGTGATGCCGGCGTCGGTGCCGGAGACGATGACAATTCCGGCGCGGAACAGCGCCGCCGTGTTGGCGCGCAGTAATTCGTACTTCTGTTGGCGCTGCGGGCTCGGCGCGGCCAGCATGGGACGGTTTTTCAGCAGTGCCAGCGCGGCCGGTTCCAGTACGGAATCGAGGAGCGGGCTCTGCATATAGCCCGCGCGAGGTTCGTAAACCGTGGCCGTGGGGCCGTAGGCCACATGGTTGTCTTTCATCAGGCGGATCAACTCCTCATCCACTGGTTGATCCTGTATCCCGTGCATGATCGCGTCCACCCCGGCCCTGGCTGCAATCTTTCCCTTCGCCAGTGTGACCGTATGAGTGAGCACGGGGATGCCCGCTCTGTGCGCGTCTTCCACGATGGCACGCAGCGTGGTTTCCTCCATGCTCGTCATGTCCGGCGCGTTCGCATACCGCCACCCGTCGGTGAAGACTTTGATTACATCCGGTTTGTAGGGCAGGACCCGCGCCATGGCCGCGTGCGCCTGCTTGGGCGTCAGGACCTCTTGTGTGAAAAAATCGCCGCGCCCTCCCTCCACCCCGTGGCCGCCCGGTGTGCTGAAGCGGGCCGCGAAATGAACCTGGGGGCCTTGCCAGATCCCTTCGCCCAGAAGCCGCCGCACCGGTTCGTAGGTTTCCGGATAGGTCCCGAAATCGGCCAGTGAGGTGACTCCCGCTCGTAGATAGGCCTTCAGATTCTTGCCCCAGTCCTGTGCGGACCCACCCACCGACGGGTACGGCACGTGCGTGTGGAGGTCGAAGAGGCCCGGCAGGATCGACTTGCCGCGGGCGTCTATCACCTGGGCGCCGGCCGGCGGTTTCAGATGGACGCCTTCCTCCTGGATCCTGCCATCGGCGATTAACAGATCGGCCTGCCGTACCGTGCCGTCAATCAACGTCCCGCCGCGAATTAGCAGGGGTTGCGCGGCCGCTGCCGCGCCGAAAAGCAGAAGCGCCAGTTTCACTCATACAGCATCCCGCAATTCACGACGGAAAAGCATTGATGGAACTTCCGGTTCCTGTCGATACACTAGAAGTAGGCGTCTATGCCGAATTTGCTTCGTTTCCTACCCGAGATCTTCGGCATCGGACTCACTCTCCTGTGCCACGGATTTCTATATCGTTGGGCCGCCGCCCGTTGGTCCAGCAGGAAGGGATGGCGGTTGGGCTGGGCGTTGAGCGGGATTGTTTCCGCGGCTGGCTTAATTCTCAACGCCCCTCCGGTGTGGCGTCATCTGCCGCCGGGGCCTCTATTTACTTGGGGACGCGGAATGGCGATTCTCTGGGGCATTCTCGCCTGTGGAACGACGATCGCATTGGCCGTCTCCCGGCAGATGGGGCGGGTGGCGCCGTCCACGGATCTGGTCCGCCGCGGGCTTTTGCAGGCTGCGCAGGCAACGGTGGTGGCCGCGCCCGCTCTGGCCGTCGGCTACGGTACGTTTTATGAGCGGCGCCGCCTGACGCCGTTGGAAATCGATCTCCGGATTCCCGGATTGCCGAAAGATCTGGATGGGCTGCGGATAGCCCAGTTGAGCGATATCCATCTCAGTAGTTTTTTGTCGGCCAAGGAGCTTGCCGCCGCCGTGGACATGGCCAATACGTTCCGGCCGCACCTGGCGGTGGTGACCGGGGACCTGATCACTCGCGATGGCGATCCTCTCGACGCCTGTTTGCGGGAATTGCGCCGGCTGCGAGCCGGGGATGGCGTCTTCGGCTGTATGGGCAATCACGAAATCTATGCCAACTGTGAAGCATATACGGAGCGGGAGGCGTCAAAATTCGGGATGCGCTTCCTGCGCGGCGGCGCCCAGACCCTCCGGTTCGGGCAGGCGAAACTGCGATTGGCCGGTGTGGATTATCAGCGTTCGCAGACTCCGTATCTCGCCGGCGCCCAGGCGCTGCAGGAGCCAGGCGCTTTTCAGGTTCTGCTGTCCCATAATCCGGATGTCTTTGATGTGGCGGCGGCGCAGGGTTGGGACCTGACATTGGCTGGTCACACACACGGTGGCCAAGTCACGGTAGAGTATCTGAATCAGCACTTGAATTTAGCCCGGTTTTTTACCCCGTACGTTTACGGACATTACGAGAAAGAGAAGTCGCATCTCTACGTGACGCGCGGCATTGGCACAGTAGGTGTGCCGATCCGTATCGGCGCCGCGCCGGAGGTTGCGCTGGTCCGCTTGTGCGCTACCTGATAGTAAGTGACATTCATGCCAACCTGGAAGGCCTGCAGGCCGTCCTTGCCGCCAACGAAGGATTGTATGACCAGATCCTCTGCTGCGGAGACTTCGTCGATTATTGCGCCAGCCCCAATGAAATCTGCGACTGGGCGCGAACGAATTGCGCCGTCGTCATCCGGGGCAATCACGACAAGGCCTGTTGCGGCCTGGATGATACGGACGACTATAACCCGCTCGCGCAAGCCGCTGTACAGTGGACCATGGGGCAGTTGTCTGCGGAGAACTTAGAATGGCTCCGCCAACTTCCGCAGGGACCCCTTTGGATCGAGGAAAAGTTCCAACTCGTGCACGGGTCGCCCTATCACGAGGATGAGTATCTGCTGGATGTGGAGGAAATCGTCCGCGCCCGCCAGGTGATGCAGGCCCCGCTGGTGTTCTTCGGCCACACGCATCTGCAGTGCGCCATCCGTTTCCACGGAGAACAGGGCATGATGCTGCCCACCGTGGGTTCGGAGGAGGAAACATCTCTCATTCAGTTGGAAGAGGGCGACTATTACCTCATTAACCCCGGATCGGTTGGCCAGCCCAGGGACCGGGATTGGCGCGCTTCCTGTGCGTTGTACGACAGCACGGAAAACCGGGTACTCCTGCGCCGGATTCCTTATGATCTGTCCGCCGCGCAGCAGCGTGTCCGCGAATCTGGTCTACCCCCGATGCTCGCCGAGCGGTTGTCCCGGGGACAATAACTCTTTATCGAAATGTTCGCGGATGCGCTGTGCGGCGGCCGGTCCTACTTCGCGGCGGATGTCGTCCAGACTCGCTTGGCGCACCCGCTCCAGGCTCCCCAGCGTTTTCAATAACTTCTCCACGGTCTTCGGCCCCACGCCCTCAATCTCGAGCAATCCGCTCCGCAACCGGCTGGCATCCCGCCGGTTCCGGTGGAACGTTACCGCAAACCGGTGGGCCTCGTCACGGACCGTCTGTACCAGGTGCAGTACCGGGTGGAAGCGGTCCAGGATAACCGGCTCTTCTTCGCTACCGTAGACGTAAATCCACTCCTCGCGCTTGGCGATGCTGGCCAACGGCTGGTCCGTAATCCCAATCGATTCCAGCGCCGCCGCGGCGGCATGCAACTGCCCCAATCCGCCGTCAATCAGCACCAGACCAGGCATTTTGCCGCCTTCTTCACGGATACGGGAGTATCGGCGCGTCACCACTTCCCGCATGGAAGCGAAATCATCATTGCCCTCTACCGTTTTAATGATGAATTTCCGGTAGTCGGATTTCTTCATCTTTCCGTCTTCCCAAACCACCATGCTGGCCACTTTGTCGGTGCCCTGGACGTGCGAAATATCGAAACATTCGATGCGCGCGGGCTGCAAAGGCATGCCAATTGCGTCCTCAAATGCATCTAAAATGGCCTTGGAAGACGGTTTTAGCACGCGAAAACGTGCATCAAAGCAGTGTTTTGCGTTCGTTTCCGCCAGGTCGTAGAGCGCTTTTTTCTGCCCGCGCTGCGGCGTGTGGATTTCCACGCGCCGCCCGCGTTTCTCGGAAAGCAGGTCTTCCAAGGCTTCCCGGTCCTCAAAATCGGCGGGAACGTGAATGATCGCGGGAATATAAGTCTGATCGAGGTAGACCTGCTTGATGAGCGCGGCCATGAATTCGGAGGGTTGGAAATCGAACTGGTCTTCCCAGTAAAACTCGCGGCGGTCCACAATACGGCCGTTTCGCAGGTGGAACAGATTGACTGCCAGCAGCGGAGGTTCCGCATAATAAGCGTAGATGTCGACGTCGTCCCCGGACGCAGCCGCCATTTTCTGCCGGTCTTCGATCTCTTCCACCGTCTGAATGACATCGCGGAGTGCGGCGGCCTCTTCAAAACGAAGGTCTTCGGCAGCGGTTTCCATGCGCTCGCGCAGCTGTTTGGAAAGGTCTTTCAAACGGCCTTCCAGGAACAGACGGACGTTGCTCACCGCGGCGGCGTACTCAAAATCCGTGGTGAGGCCAGCGGCACAGGGGCCCAGGCAGCGGTGGATGTGGTACTGGAGACACGGGTTGGGGTGGGTCTTGGTGAGGTCTACCTTGCAGGAGGGGACTTTGAAGTGCCGGTGAATGAAATCAACGAGGCGGTAGGCGAGATTGCCCGGAAAATAGGGCCCGTAGTAGGTCCCGCCGTCCTTGCGGAGTCGGCGCGTGACGAAGACGCGGGGGTATTTTTCGTTGGTGACTTTGATGTAAGGGTAGGTTTTGTCGTCGCGCAGCAGGATGTTGAAGCGCGGCTTGTACTGTTTGATGAGCGAATTTTCGAGGGCAAGCGCCTCTTTTTCGTTATCGACAACGATGTAATCCAAGTCCCGGGCTTCGCTGATGAGCGTCCCGGTTTTGGCGTTGGACAGGCTGTCCTCGGAGAAGTAATTGCGGACGCGGGCGCGTAAGATTTTTGCTTTCCCGACGTAGAGAACATCGCCGTGGGCGTCCTTGTAGAGGTAGACGCCGGGCAGGAGCGGCAACTGCGAAACTTTGTCCTTGAGGTGCATAGACGCTTGGCGGCGTTATACTCCAATTGTGGCACGCCGTTTTTGCCTTATCTTCGTTTTCAGTCTTTCCGCGCTGCTGGCGCAGAAGCAGCCGGAAGCTCCGCAGGAGCCGCCGGAAGAAGATGCCGCCTTGCTCGAGAAGAAAGAATATACCTTCAACCCGCTCCAGGCGGAAAAAGAGGTGAATACGGGCAACTTCTACGCCAAGAAGGGCAACTTCAAGGCCGCCAGCTTACGATTCCGGGAAGCCACCAAATGGAATCCTGGTTTAGCCGAGGCTTGGTTGCGTTTGGGCGAGTCGCTGGAGAAGCGGAAAGACAGTAAGGGCGCCAAAGAGGCGTATGCCAAGTACCTGGAATTGGCGCCCGACGCCAAAAACGCCTCCCAGATCAAGAAAAAACTCTGATCAGCGGGGCCGCTGGCGCAGCATGGATTCCGTCATCCGCTCCACGCCCGCGTTGAAGTCCGGAAACAGGTCCACGTACTGTAGCTGCTCCTGAATCTGACGGGGCACCGAGCACTCCTCCAGCCGGGCAGGCACGATGTAGACCCCATCCAGCGGTTGGTTCATGGCGCAGTCCATGGCATAACGGAGTTCGGCGTGGAACCGGCCGCGCTTTTCGCCGGATAGTTTGGAAAAGCAGGGCACGAAGAAGTCCGAGTGGCGGATCGCGCGCTCGATGGCGCGGGGCCAGTTCTGACCGGGCAGTAGTTTGCGGCGGTCCATCCAGGGCTCGAATCCTTTGGCGGCCAGAGCGTCGTAAAGTTGATCGACTTTGGGCGCGTCCTCGGCCGCATAGGCGAGGAAAACCCGGGGACGCGTGTCGGGCTCGAATTGAAATTCGCCGCCCGCGGCCCGGAATGTACCCAGCCCGTCGATCTGCACGCGCCGGCCTTCGATGAGGCACTGGCGCAGGATGCGGGCGAGTTCGTCCATCGTGGCGCGGCTCACTGGGGCGCCTTTCCCGACTTTTTATCTTTCGTGAAGTCGAAGTGGCTCTTGTCTCCGGGAGGGAACGCACCGACTCCAGGAATGGCGGCCGACTGTCCGCGCCTGAGGCGGGAGACGATCTGGCCGACGAGTTGATCGAGTTGGTCAGCGGCCGCGGCGGGGGTAACGCCGGTCGCCCGGGCCAGGCGGCGGATGAAGGCAGACTGTTTCATGACACCCCCAGGCTACGCCCCGGCGCGCCACCAACCACGGGATTTCCGGACGGGGATGGAGATCGTATCTCTATTATTTATATAGATTTGCGGGGAATATTAAATTTTGAACTCCGCTGTGACCGCTATTTGGAAACAACGCGGAACTCCACCCGGGCGAACATTTTTTCCGTCTGAGGGCGGGTAGGGAACGCAATGCCGGGCAGCGCGGCCGAGGCGGTGCCGCATGCGACGCCCCAGCGAATGGCTTCATCGAATGTCCGGCCGTCGGAAAGGGCCCATACAAACGCGGCGGCTAGCGCATCGCCCGCGCCAATGGGACATACGGCGTCAATGACAGGCGGGACTGCCTCCACGATCCGCGTCCCGCAGGCGCCGACGGCTCCCCGGCTGCCTAGCGACATAATGACTGATTCGGCTCCCATTTGGACAATGCGGTGGGCGGCCTCCCGAAAATGGGCCTGCGTGATGAGCGCCCGGTTGAGCAGACGCTCTGCCTCAGCCTGATTCGGGGCGACAGCGGTGGGACCGGCTTCCAATCCGTGGAGCAGGGCATCGCCGTCGGTATCGAGCAGGGTTTTCACTTGGGCTTTCTGTGCCAGCTTGATCAGCCGGGCGTAGAAGTCCGTCGGGACACCGGGCGGCAGACTGCCGCAGATCATGACCCAATCGGCGCCTTCGAGATTTTCGGCGACGGCCTTTTCGAAGCGGGCGAGTTCGGTGGCCTGGATATGGGGGCCCCGTTCGTTCAGTTTTACGGCAAGGCCCTGCTTATCGACGATGGTGAGGTTGGCGCGGAGGCTATGGCGAATCCGTACGAACTGCGTGGGGAAACCGGCGTCGGAAAGAAGCTCTTCGAACCGTTTGCCGGCCTTGCCGCCGGAACAGGCAATGGCCTTGGTTTTGCCTTTGAAGTTGTGAATCACGATGGACGCGTTGATGCCGCGGCCGCCGGCTGTTTCGCCGGTAGAGAGAATATAGGCGCGATCCTCAAACACGAGCCGATCGGCTTGCACGTTTCGATCGATGGCGGGATTGAGCGTAAGCGTAAGAATCAAGCCCATATGATACCAACGGGCTCCTGGGCCGCGAATGGTAAAATGGCAAATGGGATCCCGGGCGCACTGGTTGCCGTATATAGCCTTAGCGGCTGTTTGCTTTTTCTGGGGAACCACATACCTTGGCATCCGGATGGCGCTGGAGAGTTTTCCTCCGTTGTTGCTGGTGTCATTGCGTTTTCTGCTTTCCGGATCGATCCTCCTGGCCTGGGCGCGCTACAGAGGCTGGGCGTTGCCCGACCGCCGGGAGTTGTTGCGCACATCGGCCTTCGGCCTGCTGTTGCTGGGGGTGGCGAACGGCTGCCTGACATTTGCCGAGACGTGGATTCCTTCCGGCCTGGCCTCGCTGTTTTTGACGACGGCTCCGTTCTGGTTGGTCGGGCTGGAGGCTTTGCAGCCGCAGGGCGAGCGTCTGACGGCCCCGGTGGCCGTGGGTCTGTTGGTGGGATTGGCCGGCGTGGTGGTGCTGGTGATGCCGGGCGGGGGAACCTGGGACATGGGGCCGAACCTGTGGAAGGGGTTCCTGGTGTTGCAGGTGGGTTCGTTCGCCTGGAATGCGGGTTCGATTTTGCAACGGCGTTGGCGCGCCACGACGCCGCCGCTATTGACCGGCGCGATCCAGCAGATGGCGGCGGGAATCGTTTATCTGATTGCGGCGCTGGCGATTCCGGAACGGCCGGTAACGCTGTCGGCGACGGGAGCGGCGGGGCTGCTCTGGCTGGTGACGTTCGGTTCGATTGTAGGCTACAGCGCCTATATCTATTCCCTGGAGACGCTGCCCGTCTCGCTGGTTTCCATCTACACGTTCATCAATCCCGTGGTCGCAATCGCGCTGGGGAAGTTGTTCTATGACGAGGCATTCGGCCGGAAAGAGGTGCTGGCGATGGGCATCATCTTCGCCGGTGTATTGATCGTCAAGCTGCGGACTACTCTCTCTCCATCACTTTGGCGGCCGCAGCGCCGCCCAGAATCATCAGGAGCGTAAAGGTAATAAACGCGCCGCCCAACAAAAGCACCATGAACACGCCGAAGGTCTCGGGCGATTGCATGACTTCCGTGAACTGTTTGATGGTTTCGGCGGGGGCGTTGGACTCCTGCAGTTGTTTCAGAGAGAAAGCGGCTAACCCGCCCTGGCTCTGCAGCAGCAGCAGCGTGGCGGTGAAGAATAGAATCCAGATGGTGTAGAAGAAAACGCCGGTGATCCAGCCTAAGCGAGCGCCCGCCATGACGTTCAGAATCTGGCCGGTACGCCGCGAATAAAATAAGACGGCCATCGATCCTCCGCCGAGCAGCACGACGATCTTCAAGAACATGAACAGCGCGCCGCCCAGGGGAATGTTCATGATGAGCCAGACGATGATGGCTGTAAAAAAGGCCGCGCGGACCGCATGTGCGTTATGAAAGCTGATGGGCGGCGGCGCTTCCGGGCCGGGCGCTTCGGCCGCGATTGCGCGCAGACCATCCGAGGAATGCTCTATGCCGTCCCGGTTGGGGAATTCTTGCGGGGTTTCCGGTTCCGGAGGAGGATCCGCAAAAAGCTGCTTGCCGCAGCGGTGACAGAACCGGGCGTCAACCGGCAACTGGGCGCCGCAGGTACAGAAATCAGCCACGATTTCAGTGTGTCATAAACGCGGCGTGCTACGTTGGAGACAATGTCTTCCATGACCTTGCTTGTCGTATCCAATCCGAGCGCTCCCTACTTGAAATGGTTGAGCGAACTGCCGTCCGATGTGAACTACGTGGTGGGCAATACGGTGGAGGCACTGGCGCCGCTAGCCGAAAATGCAGACGCGATCCTGTATTGCATGGGACCGGGGATTCCGTTGCGGACGGTTTGGGACATGGCTCCGCGCGTGCAGTGGATCCATTCGCTGTCGGCAGGGCTGGAAAGCATACTGTTCCCGGCGTTGGCGGAGAGCACAGTGCCGATGACCAACGGCAGGGGCGTCTTCAAGGAATCGCTTGGCGAGTTCGTGCTGGCTTCGATTCTGCATTTCGCCAAAGATCTTCGCCGGATGGTGCGGAACCAGGAGGCAGGCCGGTGGGAGCAGTTCGATGTGGAGATGGTGGCCGGCAAAACGCTGGGCGTTGTGGGCTACGGGGAGATCGGCCGGGCCGCGGCGGTGCGCGCCCATGCCATGGGCATGAAGATTCACGTGATCCGGCGCCGTCCGCAGCTGTCGGGAGAAGATCCGATTGTGGAGAAGAGCTTCTCGATCGCCGAACGCGCGGAGATGATGGCGGGTGTGGACTACCTGCTGGTGGCGGCCCCGTTGACTGGTGAAACACGCGGCCTGGTTGGTGCGGCCGAGATTGCGCGCATGAAGCGCTCCGCAGTGGTGATGAACGTAGGCCGCGGGCCGGTGATCGACGAGGCGGCGCTGATCCAGGCATTGCAAACCGGCGCAATCAAGGGTGCGGCGCTGGACGTCTTCGACCAGGAGCCGCTGCCGGAGGGACATGCGTTCTGGAGCATGCAGAATGTGCTGCTCTCGCCCCACTGCGCCGACCACACGGCGACGTGGACGGACGAAGCGATGCAATTTTTCCTGGAGAACCTGAAACGGTTCCAAGGGGGACAACCGTTGCAAAACCTGGTGGACAAAAAGAGCGGCTACTAAAAAGCGAAAGGGCCGGCTGCGCGCCGGCCCTTTCCGCGATTGGAACGATTTCGACTAGGCGACTTTGCGCGCCAGAGACGATTCCATATCCACAGTGGCCACCTTGACCTTCGAGGCGACGCCGATCATTTGCAGGAAGCGGATCTGCATCCAGGTCATATCGACTTCGTACCAGGCCAAACCGTGCCGGGCCGAGTTCGGATGCGCATGGTGATTGTTGTGCCAGCCTTCACCGAAGGTGAGGAAGGCGACCCACCAGCTATTGCGCGAGTCGTCGCGGATGTCGAAACGGCGGCCGCCCCATAGGTGCGTGGCCGAATTGACAAGCCAGGTGGAATGCAGGCCGAGCGTGATGCGCATGCAAACCGCCCACAGGAACATGGACAGACCGCCAAAGTACCAGATGAGGATGGAAGAAACGGCGACAGGCAGGAAATGCCAGGTGTTCAGCCAGCGGTAGAACGGGTCCTTGGCGAGATCCGGCGTGTAACGAGCCAGTTCTTCAGTTTTGTTGTGCTTGGATTCTCCGAAGATGATCCAGCCAATGTGCGACCACCACTTGCCGTCCCGAGGCGAATGGGGGTCGCCCTCCTGGTCCGACTTCTGATGATGAATTCGATGGGTAGCCACCCAGAATATGGGGCCGCCTTCCAGCGTCAGCGTCCCGCAAACCGCGAAGAGGTACTCGATCCACTTCGGCACGACATAAGAGCGGTGGGTGTGCAGGCGATGGTATCCCATGCCGATTCCCCAGCCGATGGTGATCCAGTAGAGCAGAACCATGACGGCCACGGACTTCCACTCGAAGAAAAACGGGGCAGCCAATGCGCCCGCGTGAAAGACGGCCAGGAAGATGATTGTGATCCAATTCATCTGCCGGGTCTTTGAGATGGGGGTAACCCCCTTTGCGGTACTTTCCATAAATGGGACGGGTCTCTATAGACTAGCAGAGCAGTAGAGTGTCCAGCGCCGGCCTCCGTTTACCTTATCGACAGTGAGTGACAATAAGTCCATGGTTACTCGCAGATCTCTACTCGGTTCGATGGCGTTGGGCGCGGCGGGTTTGCCCCAGGCTCAAGCGGCCCCATTCACAGGACGGATTCCGCTGGCGGTTTCCACCTATAGTTATTGGCACTTCCGGACGGCGCGGTATCCGATTGAAAACGTCATTGACCACGCGGCGACGCTGGGCTTTGACGGCGTGGAGATTCTGCACCGGCAGATGCCGGAGGAATCGGCCGCCTACTGCGCGAAGTTAAAAAAGATGGCGTTCGAACGCGGCTTGTCGTTCCCCATGCTTTCCATTCACCAGGACTTCGTGTCGCCGGACGCGGCGGAGCGGCAGAAGATGATTGACCATACCGTACGCTGTCTGCAACTCGCCGCGCGACTGGGCATTCCCTGTGTACGGCTGAATAGCGGACGGTGGAAAACCATCAAGTCCTTCGATGATTTGATGAAAGTAAAGGGCGACGAGCCCGCCTTGCCGGGCTACACGGACAAAGACGCCTTCGCGTGGTGCACGGACTCGATTCAAAAGTGTCTGTCGACCTGCGAAAAAGAGGGCGTGATGCTGGCGCTGGAGAATCATTGGGGACTGACGACGAAAGTCGACAATCTGCTGACGATTCATAAGGCCGTGAATTCGCCGTGGCTTGGCATCAACATGGACACGGGGAACTATCCGGGCGATCCCTACGAAGGCATTCAGCGGCTGGCCGGACTAGCCACGATTGTGCAGGCGAAGACGTACTACGGCGGCGGCGAATGGTACACGCTGGACCTGGACTATCCGCGGATTGCCGGCATATTAAGGCAGGCCGGGTTCAAGGGCTGGGTATCCCTGGAGATGGAGGGCAAAGAAGACCCGCAGACGGCGGTGGCGAAGAGCTATGCCGTGCTGCGGAAAGCGTTAGGGGCATAGCGGGCCGCCCCAGCGCCGTTACCGCGAGTAGGGCGGCGGCGGGGCGGCGGGCTCCGCATTGGCATGTTTCAGAACGCCGGTGGCGCTGGCGATGATGCTGCTGAGATCGGTCAGATTGGCGGGGACGATCATGCTGTTGTTCGTCCGGGCGAGCTTGCCGAATTCGGTAATCCACTGTTCGGCGATGCGGAGCTGCACGGCATCCCGGCCGCCGGAGTTCTGGATAGCGATCGCCACCCGTTCGATGCTCTCGGCGGTGGCTTTGGCGACGGTGAGGATTGCCTGGCCTTCGCCTTCGGCTTCGTTGATCTGCTGCTGGCGCTTGGCTTCCGATGACTTGATGACCATCTGCTTTTCGCCTTCCGCTTTATTGATGGCGGCCTCGCGGACGGCTTCCGAGTTCAGAATCGTCGCCCGTTTTTCCCGTTCCGCGCGCATCTGCTTTTCCATGGCGCCGAGAATGTCGGCCGGCGGCGTAATGTTCTTGATCTCGTAGCGCATCACTTTCACGCCCCAGGCTTCGGTGGCTTTATCGAGTTCGGTGACGACGGAGATGTTGATTGCGGTGCGCTCTTCAAAGGTCCGGTCGAGCTCGATCTTGCCGACTTCGCTGCGCAGCGTGGTTTGCGCGAGTTGAATGATGGCGAAACGAAAATCGTTAATGCCGTACGAAGCGCGTTCCGGACTGAGGACACGCATATAGAGAATGCCGTCCACGGCCACCTGCACGTTATCGCGGGTGATGCAGATCTGCTCCGGGATGTCGATGGCAAGTTCTTTCAATGAATGCTTGTAGCGGATGACGTCCAGGAATGGGACGAGGATGTGGAAGCCGGCGTCGAGCGTGCCGCTGAAACGGCCCAGGCGTTCCACCACGTAAGCGCTTTGTTGCGGCACGACAATGGCCGTTTTGGCCACCACGATAAACACGACCAGCAATAGCGCGCCGGCCAGAATCAATTCAGGCATAGGAGTCTCCCCGGTTTATTGAGCGGCCCGGATATGTAACGTCAATCCGTCGACTTGCTCTACGATACAACGCTCACCGGCGCGGATGGCGGCCCCGCTGATGTTGCGGACTTTCCAATTCGAGCCGCGCAACTCGGCTTGCCCGAACTCGCCGGGATGGAGGTCCGCGGCCACCGTCGCGGTTTCGCCGATCAGGGTATCCACTGACCGGCTGGGAATGCCCTTTTCAAACCGCGCGAGCAGCGGCTTGCGGAATACCGCAAAGGCGGAGAGCGAGACGGCCAGGCAGATAGCGGACTGCACAAGCACGTTATCGATTCCGGCGAGGGCGAGCAAGGCCGTAACCAGCGCGCCCGCACCGAAGAAAACAAAATAAAAACCGCCCGGCGTGAGCACTTCCACGATCAGCAGAACGACGGCGGCGACAAGCCAGATCCACCAATGCATGACAAGCCTCCTTCGAGGGCTCCTCGGACAGTTAGGACTTCACCACCATCTTTTCGGGATCCCAGTGAATCGTCTGCTTCGTGAAATGACTGACGTTGGACAGCAGCGCCGGACCCGCGGCGCGAAGCCCGAACGTGGCATCTTCGATGACCGCTTTGCGGGAGCGGACGGAATTGATGAAGTTTTCGTGATGCGCGTACTGTTCGGTGTAGCCGGGGGGCAGAACCCACCGCTGCTCCGTATTGGCGCGCATGCCATCGGCGCTGGCGCGTTGCATGGGGTACTTCTTGCGGTATTCGCGAATGATTTCTTCGCCTGTCGCCTTGGAGAATGTGCCGGCCGTATTGCCGGGTTCGGCATCCTTCGGCTTGCGTTTCAGAACCAAGGCGCCGCCGACGGCCAGGTCCAGAACGCCTTCGGTGCCGATGAAGCGGAAACCGGAGCCGTCTCCGCCGCCCGCTTCAAAGTTCAGACGCAGGCTGAGGTGGAAAGCCTTGTGGGAGGGCGTATCGGGATAGTCGTACATGCCCAACATGAGATCGGGCACGTCGCGGCCGTCGTTCCAGTAGTAGAGGCCGCCGGTGGACATGACGCGGTTGGGGCCGTTGGAATCCATGACGTAGTGGATGCCGGTAAAGAGGTGAACGTAGAGATCGCCCGCGACGCCCGTGCCGTAATCCTGGTAGTTGCGCCAGCGGAAGAGGCGGATGGGCTCAAAGGGGCGCTTGGGCGCGTGGCCCAGAAAGCGATCCCAGTCCACAGTCTGCGGAGTGGCGTCGGGCGGAATGGAGTACTGCCAGGCTCCCTGGGCGGAATTGCGGTCCCAATAGGCTTCCACCATGCGTACGTCGCCGATCATGCCTTGTTTAATGACGTCGCGCGCCTTGGCGTAGAGAATTGAACTGGCGCGCTGGCTGCCGACCTGCAGGATGCGCTTGGTCTCTTTTTCCGCCTGGATGACGGCGGCGCCTTCCTCCACTTTCTGCACCATGGGCTTCTGGCAATAGACGTCTTTGCCGGAGCGCATCACGTCGCAAGCGATGATCTGATGCCAATGGTCCGGCGTGGCGACAATGACGGCGTCGACATCCTTGCGGGCGAGCACTTCGCGGTAGTCGCGGGTGGTGAAAATATCCTTGCCGTAGACTTCCTTCGCTTTGGTAAGGCGCCCCTCATAGACGTCAGATACAGCAACCAGCTTCGTGCCGGGGACGGTGGTGATTGTAGAGACGTCGCCTTGGCCCATAATGCCGAAGCCGATGCAGGCGACGTTGATCTTGTCGTTCGCGCCTTTGGGCGTCTGGGCAGGGGCGGCGGCGGTCAGCATGGTGGCTGCAGATCCGGCTTGCAGGAAGTGTCGGCGCGTGGTGGACATGTAGATTAGCTCCCGAAGTCTCATCATATCGCGGGGCCCATTCAGTTTTCGTATGCAAATGTCTACAGAAACGCGAGGGGAGGCCGATGTGTAGAGGGATGCCGTTCACTGACTTAGAAGGCCTGAACAATCTGGTGGAGTTAGATGCGGGCGTCAACGACATGGCAGAGGCCGCTGTGCCGCCCGTGCCGGAAACGATTGAGCACACCGGTATTCCGCAGGGCCTGATCGAGCAGTTGATCCTCAAGGCCCTGTATTACAAGGGCGAGGTGATCGGCCGCGAACTAGCTTCCGATCTGGGATTGCGGTTCAGCGTGATTGAGGTGCTGGTGGAAGGCCTGCGGCGCAACAATCTGCTGGGGGTGAAGAGCTCGCTGGGCATGGGCGCGATCTCGTCGCGATTTACGCTGACCGAAAACGGGCGGACGCTGGCGAAGGAATACATCGCGGGATGCGCCTACTCCGGCAAAGTGCCAGTGCCGTTGTATCAGTATGCGGACATGGTGCGGCAGCAGAAGCAGGGCGACGGATGGTTGACAATGGAGGCGCTCCGCGAGGCGTACCGGCACATGGTGGTGACCGATGACCTCCTGAACGCCATCGGACCGGCGGTGAATTCTGGCAAATCGTTCCTTATCTACGGGCAGCCGGGCAACGGCAAGACATTCCTGGCCGAGGCGCTGTTCAACGTCGACGATACACATATCTATGTCCCGCACGCCATCGAGTGCCAGGGCATGATCATCCAGATGTTCGATCCGGTGTATCACCACCCGGTCGACGAAGGGTCCGATCAGCTATCCGCGTTTACGAACGAACCGAACTACGATAAACGGTGGTTCAAGACGAGGCGGCCGTTTATTGTCAGCGGCGGCGAACTGGACCTGAAGATGCTCGACCTGAGCTATAACCCCGTGGCGAAATACTACGATGCTCCCCTGCAGTTGAAGGCGAACAACGGCATTTACCTGATCGATGACTTCGGACGGCAGAAAGTGACGCCGGCTGAAGTGCTGAACCGGTGGATTGTGCCCATGGAGCGGCGTGTCGACTTTCTGAGCTTTGTGAACGGTACGAAGATGACGGTACCGTTTGAGTGCTTCCTGATCTTTTCAACGAATCTGAAGCCCCATCAGCTAGGAGACGAAGCGTTTTTGCGCCGGATTCAGTACAAAATGTTGATGAAGAGTCCGGACGAAAAAGAATTCCTGGATATTTTCGTTCGATTTGCCGAGAGCAAGGGGTTGTCGTGCTCCCGGGAATTGGCGACGCGTTTCCTGGACCGGCACTACCGAACGACGGCGAAGCCGAAGCGGCGCTGCCATCCGCGGGACGTGCTTTCCCATGCCGTCGACATCCTGCGCTTCGAACGCCGGCCGATGGTGCTGAACGATGAAATTCTGGACAAGGCCTTCCACTCGAACTTCGTGAGCGACCAGGAAGACGCTTAAACGGCCGCGCCTGCGCGAATGAGTTGTTCGGCGTGTTGCAGCGCCTCGGGAGTCAGGTGCTGCCCGCTCAGCATGCGGCCGATTTCCTTGGTCCGCTCCGCACCTTCCAATTCGATGACCGCGGCCACCGTCCGTCCCTTCGATTCCTTCTTTTCGACCCGATAATGTGCGTCGGCGAAGGAGGCGATCTGCGCTTGATGCGTGACGCAAAGCACTTGATAGGCGCGGCTAAGCTCCTTGAGCCGCCGGCCGACTGCTTCGGCGGCCTGCCCGCCAATGCCAGCGTCCACTTCGTCAAAGACCAGCAAATGTTGCTCTCCGCCGGGCCGTTCCCGCTCCACGCAGGTCTTGATCGCCAGCGCGATACGCGACACTTCGCCGCCGCTGGCGACTTTGGAGAGATCTTTCGGCTCCTCGCCTTTATTGGCCGAAACCAGGAAGACGACCGTGTCGCGGCCATCCTCCGACCAAGGCGCATCGGAAAATGCCACCCGGAACGTCGTGCCGGCCATGGCAAGCGCGGTCAGTTCCAGTTCCACACGCTTTTCAAGCTGCCGGGCGGCCTGTTTTCGCAGCGCGGTCAGTTTTCCAGCCGCTGTCTCGTATTCGGCGGCCAGCTTCTTGCGCCGGGCTTCGATTTCGGCGCGTAGTTCGGAGGCCGATTCCACCGTGCGCATCTTCGCCTGCACTGAGGCCAGAAACTCAAGAATTTCGTCGATCGACGCGCCGTATTTCCGTTTCAACTTGCCGATGGCGGCGAGCCGGGATTCGACTGCTTCGAGGCGTTCCGGGTCGGCCTCCAGGTGGCCGACGTAGTCGCGGAGAGAACGGCCCGCCTCTTCCAGGGCAATTACGGCCGGTTTCAACAGGTCGGCGACCTCGGCCATCTGACCGTCGATGCGCAACAGTTCTTCTACCCGGCGCTGGGCAGCGCGGGCCTGCGCCAGGGCGGAGTTAGGCGCGTCATAAAGTGCAGTGAACGCGGCTTCGGCGTGTTCGGAGAGCCGGGTGACGTTCTGCAGAATGCGCTTCTCGTTGGCAAGTTCTTCGTCTTCGCCGGGTTTCAGGTCCAAGGCTTCAATTTCCTTGCGCTGGAAGGACCAGAGGTCGGCGAGCCGGAGTTGCTCCTGTTCGCGTTGCGTGATCTCTTCGAGTTCCCGGTCACAACCCCGCCACGCGTGGAACACCGACGCGACAGATTTGCGTGCCTCCTGCGCCGCGGCGAATTCGTCCAGGATGCCGCGCTGTGCGACAGCATCATAGAGTTGTTGTTGTTCGTTTTGCCCGTGAATGTCGCCGAGCCAAGGGGCAAGCTGTTTCAACAGTGCCACGGTGACTGGACGGCTGGCGGCGAAGGCGCGCGATTTGCCGTTGGCGAGAATCTCGCGTTCGATCAATAACTCACCTTCTTCCAGCGAGATGCCCGCCTCTTCACACAGCGCGCGCAAGGCCGGCGACGGCGCGATGGCGAAGATTCCCGAGATGCGGGCGCGCTCCGTGCCGGAACGAACCAACTCGGCCGAGGCGCGGCCGCCGAATAACAGGCCTAGCGAATCGACAATGATCGACTTGCCCGAACCTGTTTCACCCGTGAGTAAATTTAACCCGTGATGAAAGCGGAGGCGCAGTCGCTCCACGACAGCAAAATTTTCGATGTGCAGTTCAACCAGCATGCGGGGGTGGGGAAGTGGGACGCCTCAAGGAAATTGTAGCCGGAACAGGCTAAGACCACGGGAATTTCGGCAATTTCTGAAGATAATCGGGCACGTGCGTGGAAATGGTGCGGATCGTAAGCGCGAGGAAGGTGAAGGTCGTCAGGACACGGACGGCGAGGAGCCGGATGCGCCAGGCGCGGGTGCGATCGTCCGGCAATTCAAAGACTCGGCCCGCGATCCGGCCCCAGATACGGGTGAGGAAATAGAGGATGAACGAGGCGCAGATCCAGAGAAAAAGGTCTGCCGTGGGGCGGTGGAGGTGGGCGACGCCCAAGGCATTGAAGGTCTTTTTGTGGGCGGCCTCCACCATTTCCCAGTAGTAGATTGCGGTGGCGATGAGGAGAAAGAGAGTGCAGAACGTCAGCCGTTCCAATAGTTTATAGCTGATCGGCATGACGATTGCGGAGGTAGTTGCCGTTGCCGTGTCCGATTGTGCCATTCCCTTTCCATTGTAATCTTTTGCCGCGAACCGGCCGATAGACGATTGGATGCTGGTATCGATCCTCGTTCCGCTCTACAACGAAGAAGAATTTGTGGGGACGCTGCTGGGGCGGGTGCTGGCGGCTCCATTGCCCGCGGGGATGGGCCGGGAGATCATTGTGGCCGACGATGGATCTACCGATGGTTCCGTCGAGGTAGTGCAAGAGTTGGCAGCGCTGTATCCGGATACGATCCGCTTGCTGCGGTCGGAGAAAAACCGGGGGAAAGGGTCGGCAGTGCGCCGCGCCATTGCTCAAGCGCGCGGTGAATTTTCCATTATTCAGGACGCGGACCTGGAGTACGATCCGCGAGAGTATGCGCGTCTGCTGGGGCCGTTGCTCGATGGGCGCGCCGACGCCGTGTTTGGTTCCCGGTTCTTGGCCGCTGGTGAGCGCCGCGTGCTCTACTACTGGCATTCGCTCGCCAATTGGATGCTGACGACACTCTGTAACATCGTCGCGGACCTCAATCTCACCGACATGGAGACGTGCTACAAGGCCTTCCGCACGCCGCTACTGCAGAGCATTCCGATCCGTTCCGAACGATTCGGCTTTGAACCGGAGATCACCATCAAGCTCGCCAAGCGACAGGCTAAGATCTTCGAAACTCCCATCGGTTACAACGGCAGGACGTATGAAGAAGGCAAGAAAATAGGGCTGAAAGATGCGCTGGAAGCGTTCTGGGTGATCCTGCGGAACGCCTTTACCTCTGATATCTATGCCGAATCCGGCATGGCCATCCTGGACGCGTTTGCCGGCGCGCCGCATTTCAATCGTTGGATGGCGGACACGATATCCCCGTTCGTCGGCAAACGGGTGTTGGAGATCGGTGCGGGCATGGGCAATCTCTCCCGTCAGTTGATCGCCGGGCGGAAACGCTATGTGGCGACGGACCTGGATCGCGAACATCTGCAGCGGCTAAAAAACCGGCTGGCGCACCGGCCCGCGCTGGAAGTGCAATGGATGGACGCCGCCGATTCCCAACACTTCGAGGGGCTGCACGAGCAGATGGACACCGTCGTCTGTCTCAACGTTGTGGAGCATATCAAAGACGATCTCCGCGCACTTCGCAATATCTATTCAGCCTTGGAGCCCGGAGGCCGCGCCATCATCCTGGTCCCGGAAGGACAAAGCATTTACGGGACCTTGGACCAGGCGCTGGGGCACCACCTTCGCTATTCGGAAACCTTATTGCGCGAACGCATGACCGCGGCAGGCTTCCTGGTAGAAGACCTCTTGCGATTTAACCGGATGTCCCGTCCCGGTTGGTGGTTCAACGGAAAGATCTTGCAGCGAACCGAGATCAGCCGGGTGCAGTTGAAAAACTTTGACCGGTTGGTCTGGCTTTGGCGCAGGATTGACCGTTTCCTGCCTTGGCGGCCCGTCTCCCTCATCGCCATCGGCAGGAAACCGGCCTCAGAATTGAAACCGCAGCGACAGTTGCACCTGACGGGGCGGCTTGGCCGAGAGGATACGGCCGAAGGTGGAGGGCTCGTCGAGGAATCGTTCGGGCAACTCGAAGTTTGTGCGATTCAGCAAGTTGAAGGCCTCAATCGATGCGGTGAGCCGGCAGCGCTCCTTAATAGCGAAGACGCGAGCCAATGAACTGTCCACGGTGACCGTTGCAGGCCCGGTGAGAATGTTCCGCCCGGCATTGCCGAAGGTGTAGCGGGCAGGCATAGCGAAGGCCTCGGTGCGGAACCAGCGCTCGGGCGTCTTGCTGTCGAGGTTGGGGTTGCCGGTGACGTTGGGCCGGTCATAGCCGAACGTCCCGCCGGTATTCCCGGTATTGGAATTGTCAAACCGTAGGTACGGCGAAAACGGCTGGCCGGATTGCGCTGTAAAAATTCCCCGTAGTTCGAAATTCCGCGACCAAACCTGCTTAGCAGGAATGGCCCAGGACGCGGTCGCCGTTGCGCGGTGCCGCATGTCGAAGCTCGACCGCGCACGTTCCGCCCCATAGTTCCGGCTGTTTTGCGGGAAGTTCTTGTCCGGCCCGCTTGTAATAAAGCTCGACGTGTCGTCGATGGACTTGCTGTAGGTATAAGACGCCAGGATCGAGAGGCCCCGCGAAAAGCGGCGATTCAGGTTTGCCTGGAGCGAGTGGTAGCTGGAGTTTGCGCCCGTTTCAATGAAGAAAATGCCGCCGAAATTCGGCAGGGGACGGTTGGCCTGCGGGTTGCCTGCCTGGGGCAGCGGTTGGTTCAAATCCCGCGAACGAACCAGATTGGTTCCCTTGGACCCGACATAGGCCAATGACAGCGTGGTGGAGGCCGCCAACTGCCGTTCCATCGACAAATTCCAATGCTGAAGATTCGTCGTCGTCGCGTCCGGACTGACCGTGTTCAACGTAGCGGGCGGGACGATGCCGCCGTTGGAGGGGAACGGGTTGGTGAGGGAAGGGAATACAGTCGCCGTCGGGAACCAGACGCGGATGGAGAAATAGGGCGGGTTGAAGTACTGCGAGGAATTCACCACAAACATGCCGGCGTCATAGAACACGCCATAGCCCGCCCGCACCACCGTTTTTGCGCTCAGAGAATACGCCAACCCGAAGCGGGGCGCGAAATTATTCCTGTCCGGCGCCATCACGGACCGGCGAATTCCATTGGAGCCGACCTGCGTCAGCCGGCCTGTGGCGGGATCAAACGCCGACATCCTGTCGAAGCGATCCACGGGCGGCATGAAGTACTCATATCGCAACCCCAGGTTCAGGGTTAGCCGCGGCGTTAGCCGCCAATCGTCCTGGAACCACAGACCGGTGAAATAGCTCTTCAACGTCTGCGGATTGTCGAACTGCGCCTGAATCGCGGTCTGGGGAAAGCCCAGCAACAAGTCACCGATGCCCGAGCCGGTCAACGCGCCGCCGAACGTCAGTTGCCCGCGGGCAAAGTAGTCCAGGTAGCCGTTCACCTCCTGCCGACGCACGTCGCCGCCCATCTTGAACAGGTGCCGCCCGTGGTGAATTTGCACACTCTCAGTCAACTGGTAGGTATTCGAGTGCCGTTCAATCGGCAAAGGGGTCGCGTCGCCGACGGCCGAAAATCCTTGAATGTTGAACAACGGAAATCCGTAGTCGCGAGGGCGCACGTTCAGCCAGTTCACCCCCCATTCCTGCCCGATGTTCCGGTCGCTGTTCTCCGGTAATACTTGTCGAAAGCTACGGGAAAATCCGATCCGCAGGGAGTTCAGAACGCGGGGGCTGAAGGCGTGAGCGTGGTGAACCATTACGTTGTGGCCGGAGTTATTCACCTTGTTGCCGAATCCGGGAATCGACTGCGCCTCTTCCGCATATGGCTCAAATAAATTCTGCGTACCGTAGCTGTAGCGAATGTTGAACCCGTAGGCGTCCAGACGTCCGCTGCCTTGCGGCAGATTGTCGCGGAGGACAGGCTGGAACAGATTCGTGGTGGGAAACAGGCTGAGCACGCGCGCCGCCAGCGGATGGATGCGGCTTGGCGGAATCACATTGCCCGGGAAGGGCTGCTGGGTGAAAGGGTCGATGACGGGCGTTGGGCTGGCGCTCAGGTCGCCGGTGCGCTGGGCCGCGGTCGGCACAACCCCCAACCGCGAAAATCCGCGCCGCTCCACCAAACCGCCGAAATTTGCATAAAAGAAGGCCTTGTCAGCCTTCACGGGACCGCTTAGGGCTCCCCCATACTGATTTCTCTGGTAGCGTGCTCTCTCATTCACCGACTCGAAATAATTACGCGAATCGAGCGCCCGGTTCCGGAAATACTCATACGCCTCGCCGTGCCAGAAATTCGACCCGCTGCGCGTAATGATATTGATCTGCCCCCCCGCTGAACGTCCAAATTCTGCCCCGTAGCTGTTCGTCTCCACCCGGAACTCCTGAATGGTCTCTACCGGCGGTTGCAGTAAAAAACGGTTGTTGTACGGGTCGTTGTTGTCAACGCCGTCCAGCAGATACTGGTTGAACTCCTCACGGCCGCCGGAGGCATGCATGGCAAACGCACCGCGGGACGACAGTTCGGAGTCCTGTACTGGCGGGGCCACGCCGGGAGCCAGCAGCGCCAACTGCAAAAAATCGCGCCGGTTGAGCGGCAGCCGTTGGATCTTCTCCGCGTCAAGCGTCATGCCGGTTTGGCCGGATTCTGACGCCGTGCGTCCCTGTTCGGCCACTTCGATCGCAGTCTGCGCTCCCGCAAGCTCCAACCGCAAATCCTCGCGCCGCGTCTGTCCCGGCGTGATGGCCACTTGCGTTCGCGACAATGGCGAGAACTTGGGGGCTTTCGTCTGGATCGTATAGGCATTCGGCGCCAACTGCGTAAACAAATACAGCCCGTCCACGCCGGACAGGGCCTCCCGCTGAAAACCGTGGGCCGGGTCGGAGAGCACTACCGTGACCGAAGGAATGGCGGCGCCGGAGGGATCCAGGACGCGCCCCGTCAATGTGCCGGTCGTCACCTGCGCGTCGGCGGCCAGCATGAGGGTCAATAACCACAGATACTTCACCCTATCAGTGTACTTTTCTGAGAGCTTTCGTCCCGTGCCCGCACTACCCAGACATATGGGGGAGTCGCCGCCGGAACGCAAAGAGGTGTGGAATGAGCCGATGCTCATTCCTGCCGTCGGCGTCGCCAGCGGGGTGATGCTGGAGCGGCTTGTTCCCTTCACTCTTCCGGAAACTGCGCTCGCCGGCGCGGCGTTGACGCTCCTCGCGCTCCTGCCCGGTCTCGCCGCACGCCGCCGGTTGTGCGCCGGTTTGGCCTGCTGCGCCTTAGGTCTCGCTACGGCCATTTGGCATAGACCGGGTCCCCCGCCGGTCATTGACGCCTCCGCGTCGGAAGCCGTC